>CAMAHO010000209.1 GCA_945834545.1 uncultured Lachnospiraceae bacterium
TAGTAATCAATATGCTCAAACGGGGCATGTCAGACGAGGATATCATAGCCATTGCAGAGTGTCCACAGGAGCTGATAGACGAACTTCGTAGCCAGAGGACAAGGATATGAACATAGCACTTATTCTTTCCGGGGGCACCGGAACTCGCTTGGGTGGAGAGATTCCCAAACAATACCTGAAGGTTGGTAAGCGGGAAATACTTTTTTATTCCCTGCAGACCTTAGCTGACTGTGAACAGATTGATGGCATTCAGATTGTAGCGCATAGTGATTGGCGTACCTGGATTGACGAAAGACTGATTGAATATGGGTTAAAAGCGAAGCTAAAGGGATATTCCAACCCTGGGGAAACGAGGCAGCTGTCTATCTTCAATGGACTATGTGACATCAAACAATATGCTGACCAAAACGACGGTGTGTTGATTCACGATGCAGCTCGCCCCAATCTGTCTCTGGAGATGGTGAACGCCTGCATAGATGCACTGAAGGAGCATGATGGGGTGCTTCCTGTCTTGCCCATGAAGGATACCGTGTATTTGAGTTCTAACGGGACGACGATTTCTTCTCTGTTGGACCGCAAACAGGTAGTAGCCGGCCAGGCTCCTGAGATGTTTGTGTTGGGAAAGTACTGGCAGGCTAACAGTGTGCTTTTGCCGGACAAAATTTATGCAATCAATGGTTCTACAGAGCCGGCTATCATGGCTGGTATGGATATTGCTATGATTGAAGGGGACGAAACGAACTATAAGATAACGACCAAGGCGGATCTGGAGCGGTTCGCCGATTCAGTTGGAGATTAGAATACATGAAGGCTTATGTTTTACATGGGATAAACGACATACGGTATGAGGAAGTTTCAGCACCGTCATTACAAGAAAACGAGGTTCTGGTGAAGGTTATGGCAGCAGGTGTGTGTGGGTCCGATATTCCCAGGATCTACAGGGATGGGGCGCACAGGATGCCGTTGATTCCGGGACATGAATTTGCCGGTGAGGTGGTGCAATGCACAGAGCGAACGGCACAATGGCAAGGAAAGCATGTGGGGATTTTTCCCTTGATTCCCTGTAAAGCTTGTGCGCCATGCAAACAGAAAAAATATGAGATGTGCCGCAAATATAGTTATCTGGGCTCTAGATGTAACGGCGGTTTTGCGGAATATGTGGCCGTTCCGGAGTGGAATCTAATCGAACTATCACCTAAGGTAAGCTATGAGGCCATTGCGATGATGGAGCCTATGGCTGTGGCGGTACACGCTATGCGGGCTATAACACCCGGGAAATCAGATACCATCGTAGTTTCCGGTTTGGGAACCATAGGGTTATTGTTGATGATGTTCTTGAAACAGCAAGGCTTTGAACGAATCTTGGCAATTGGAAACAAAGAGTTTCAAAAGCAGAAGAGCTTGGAGCTTGGTATCCGGGAAACGGAGTATTATGACAGCAGAGCAGGTAAGGTATTGGATTGGATTTTGGAACAGACGGGTAACCTGGGGGCAGACATCTTCTTTGAATGTGTGGGAACTCGGGAGAATATTCTGACAGCATTGTCATCTTCTGCTCCCGGTGGCAAGGTTATGATGATTGGAAATCCTGCTTCTGATATGTTGTTGGACAAGAATACCTACTGGAAGATTTTGCGTCACCAGCTAACCATTATGGGAACTTGGAATTCCTCATTTACCGGTAGCGACGAAGACGATTGGCACTATGTGAAGCTCGCCTTGGAAAGCGGGACGGTTCATCCAGAACAGCTCATCACCCATCGCTTCCCCCTAGCAGAGTTAGAAAAGGGCCTCCACATCATGCGTGACAAGACAGAGGATTATGTCAAAATAATGGTGAAACATTAGGGACGGAGTTTTTTGTTGCCCATATCTGTCCCGATTGCATCTTAGTAATAATGAAATCTACCCCAGAGGGGTAACATCGTAGCTACTCCATCACACCTACCATAGCCTTAATCCGGCTTAGGTAGGTGTGTTTTTCTTTTACGGTTTCATAACCCTTCTTTGCAATCCTCTCCCGCTCTTCTTCGTGGGTAAGGTAATAGTTACACTTGTCCACCAGCTCCTCAGGACTGCCATAGGCTTCCAAGTCCACTCCAATTTCAAATAATTCTTCCAGTTCTGCCTGGTAATTGGTCATCAGGAAGCCACCGCATCCCAGAATGTCAAAAATTCGCAGGGGGAGACCGGTTTGAATAGGTCTGACGGTCATATTCAGATTGATTTTGCTCAAATGAAATACCTTCGGCATCTCATCCAGCGTCCGTATCCCCGGCCGACAAATCACATCTTGTAAGGGGGTCGTATCACTTCTGGTAAACAGAGTGACAGGGAACAGCTTCGCCAACAGATTCAAGGTCCGAATGCGCTCCTCATATGCGATGTGGTATCCCAGATAACGAAAAGCAGCGACATACTTATCAGAATTTGCCACAGGATTGTGTGGGGTATAAAAATTGGGAAAAGCTTCTTTTATCTCCGCCACGACCTTGTCGGATATGGCATCTTTAGCAATGTAATCGCCATAGATTTGTAAAGTAGCTTCTGTAAGGGCTTGCAGGAATCCTCTGGTGTATTCAGTCAGTTTAGAGGAGTCCTGTAGGAAATCCTTTTCGGAATATAAAGAACCTACAAAGGAGATATCCGCCCCGTAGGTTTGTTTGTCCTGTAGTGTTATTGTACGAATCACCTTATCGAATCGGCCAGAAGCAGCAGCCAGCGGAAGATGAAAAATATGCTCCGGATTGTAGGCTACAAAGTCCTCGTATTGTCCACCGTCAAACAGAAAAATTCGGTTAGTATCATGGGTAATGGATTTCGAAAATAGCTCCGGCACCGGGGAATCCACCGTCCAGCACAGATACCGGGTCTTGTAGATGCTGCAAACATCCGCAATAACAGGGAAAAAGTTGATACTAAAGACAAACAACGGTTGTTCTTTTTTTATCCTCTCTTCCACCAACTTAAGCTGTGTAGCAGGGCTTATGTTTTTGTTCGTTATTTCTGTAGTTTCCTCCACAACCTCCAACCCTACTTGTTGAAAGGCTTCAATCATATCCGGTTCACAGATACTTCCATATCGGTAGAATACTATCTTCATATTAAATACTCCGCGAAGTGCCAGTGGGGACGGTAAAAAGTGGCTTTTTTACTGTCCCCACTGGTACACTTATTTTTGGTGGTTGTTGATGTGAGCTATTGGTTGGAACTGCTACTTTGAGGCTAACTGCGCTCTTTCCGCAGCGGTATCCTTCAAGGCTTTGTCGATGGTGCGCTGGTATTTGTAGTATTCCTCCCGGGCATAGCACTGCTGGCGGATCAGTTCATCCGTATTGCATTCGAAAAGCGCCT
>CAMAHO010000210.1 GCA_945834545.1 uncultured Lachnospiraceae bacterium
GCTCTTGGTATGGTTTGCCTGTTCCAGATTGGTCATCATTTCAACCTGGGCTGTCACATCCTCTATCATCACCATATAGCCAATCAGATCGTGATAGGAATCGGTAATCTTGTCCATGCGAAGCACACAGTGGGCGCCATTTCCCTTGCACCTCTTCCTGACTACCTCCTTGGCTCCTTCAAATTCCAGAATATCCCCTTCTACTTCCTCAAATAAAGCATTTAAGGTGTATTCTTTATGCTCCACCTCTGTCCTGGAAAGTTTCAGGAAGTCAGAGGCCGCATCATTCAACAGCCGCATCCTCTTGTTCCTGTCAAACACACAGACCGGTGTAGACAGGTAGGAATACACAAACTCTGACATATTGGGAACCGTCATATTGGTTTTCTGTATTCCCAGAAATGCCATCATTACCGTGCAGAAGCCATAAAACTGGAAGATAGAGCTGCCCGGAATTGCCGCCATGCCGAACAGCGGGAATATGGTATCCAACAGCATCCCCACTGCAATCACTCCATCTGCAACGAAAAAGTGAATTGCCAGTATCCGATATCTTCGGCCCTTTCTGTTTTTCTGGATCATAAAGCTATAGATAAGAATAAACACGGCCATCAAGACCGAATAACAGCTATAGAGTGTGTTAATTGGTCCGGATGTCAGGGAGTACTCCATTCCCTGCTCTCCCAGCGTAAAGGTAGCCTGTCCGGGCAAAATTGTAAAAACAAACAAAGGAATTCCAAGCAATGAGGTGCCAACGCCAATCCATTTTAACGCCCCTGTGACCAAGGCTACATCACAAACAAGATGCAGACCGGTAATCAGATATGCAAATACGCCGGCCATACCTACACAGCGCATAGCATATGCAAACTGCACATCTGTAGTAAAAAATACCAAGGCAAAGCCAATGCTCCACACAGCACTGGAAAGCCCCATGATACCCACAGCAACCTTTTTATCCAAGCCCTTGTTTTTATCAAAGTAGCCATAGATTGACCAATTCGCGGCAAGTACTGCATTCACCAGCATGATACAGGTATAAACTAAGTTACTTGTCATCTTGTCCAGTCACCTCCTTTACAGGCAGCCATTTTTGCAGAACCTTATCCAGCTCTATCCTTTGTATGGGTTTCCCGATAAAATCCTGCATTCCGTTTTGTAAAAAAAGCTCCTTGTATTCTTCCAGTGTATTCGCTGTCAGTGCGATAATAACCAACTTTTTATATTTTTCTTCCGGTAGCTTACGAATCAGAGCGGTGGTATCTACACCGTCAAGCTCCGGCATCATGTGATCCATAAAGACAATGTCATAGTCCTTCTTTTGCACCATTTCCAAGGCTTCTTTCCCACTAAGAGCTGTGTCAATCTGCATCTGATAGGGCTTCATAATACCCTTCGCCACTAATAAATTGGCCTTCATATCATCTACAATCAGCGCCTTTGCATAAGGTCTGGGGGTAATCACAAACTCCTCCTTATGCTGATTGTTTTTGTAGGTATTTCCTTCCAAGGCTCGTGCAATGGAATCCCCAATCTTCAGATATTCCTTGATTTTCTGGTGGATTCTTACCGTAAAGCAACTCCCTTCGCCGTAGACACTGGATACTGTAATGGTTCCACCCATGAGAGTTACAAGCTGCTTGCTGATCGCCAGCCCCAAGCCTGTACCCTGTATATTGCGATTCTTTCTGGTATCCACTTGATTAAAAGAATCAAAGATTCGGTCATAATCCTCTTCTTTAATTCCAATTCCCGTATCTTCAATATCAAAGACCAACACCGGCTTTAGAACATCATAATTCCAGCTGATGCGGAAGCTGACACAGCCCTTCTCGGTATACTTCACCGCGTTGCCTAATAAGTTGATCAAGATCTGTCGTACTCGTTTCACATCTCCCAGCAGTTTGCAGGGGATATCGGAGTTGATGCTCAACTCAAATCCCAGCTGCTTTTCTGCCGTTCTGACACGGGTTAAGCTTTGAACATCGTATATCAAAGAGGGAAAATCATACTCTTCCTCCACCAGCTCATACTTCCCGGATTCAATCTTGGAGATATCCAGTATGTCGTTTACGATAGACATAAGATTCACCCCGGCGGTCTTTATGTTAATCACATTCTGACGATTCTCCTCGTCCAGAGTGTTGTCCTGAAGTATGATGTCGCTCATTCCGATAATGGCATTCATAGGTGTCCTGATTTCGTGACTCATATTCGCCAGAAAGAAAGTCTTAGCCCGATTTGCAGCATCTGCTTCCCGTCGACTCTCGGCAAGGGTATTCATCACACTCTTTTCATAGGTAACATCCGTCAAAAACAGAATGGTATACAGTAAATCGCCATACTGGTCATCCACTCTGGTTGCCGACATCTTATAATAAACATTCTTTTCTTTCAGATGGGCTACCCCGTCCTCATCAAAATAGTCCATAACAGATTTCATATCTGTCCCCACAGCCTTTTCCAGCTCCAAACCAAAAATGGATAAGGTCTTCTTGTTGCAAACCTCCAGCTTATCCTTTTCATTAAAAATCATGATAGGAGCCTCAACATCCTGAAATACATATTCCGCAACATTGTTTACCGTTGTCCCAAGGGTACGATTGCTCTTGGACAGAATATAGATTAAAAGTGCGCAGAAAAAGGTAGCAAAGCAAGTCCCCGGAAATGCTACTATATGAAAGAAAGAAGGGATGATGGTATCAAAGGTATATCCGCTTACAAGGATTACCCCAAACCATTTGAGGCGGCTGATAATATGCAGATTTCTCTTGCCGGTAGTATTCCTCTTCCAATACGCCAACAAATAGTAGAAATAGAACAAGGCTCCCGCGGTAGACAAAAACTGCAGTATTCGCATCCAGGATGCCTTACTGTAATACCAATACCCCCAGGGAGCCATCACGAAGCTCACCGCATCTTTTTGAATTACAAAAAACCAGGATATAAAATATGCCACTGCAAGCATGGAAATCACAGGAATAAATTTCTTGACAGGATATTGTGCAAGATACACCACATAATCCAACACACAATACATATAAGCGAACACAAAGAACAGAGCCACCGCTCTGGGTATATAGGCAAAATCCTCCCCATAGCTGGCTCCCATCCAGGCATACCCCAGATTCCAGAACAAAACACAACTACAAATCCCCAGGAATTTTCTGGCAGATTTCGATTTTTTATTTTGAACAAAGATGTTCATCCCCCAGCTGAAGGCTGTACATCCCATAAACACTAACACAAACCCGACAAATGCACTTAGAGCATAGCTAATCATAGTCATTCCCCCATACAAACTACACAGAATTTATTATACGACAAATTCTGACAATTCACAAGGAAATCGTT
>CAMAHO010000211.1 GCA_945834545.1 uncultured Lachnospiraceae bacterium
GATGCCGGTACCGTTGCAGCGATAACAGGTTCCTATCAACGTACCGCCACAACGGTTACATTCCATGCGTCCGCTGCCCTGACATCTGCTGCAGCCATAAGACTGTTCCTCTCCCGGATTTTCGCCCTCCCCTGGATTTTCTCCCTGTTCGGGGCCTGAGAAATTTCCTGTGTCCTGACCGGTTCCGTTACAATCTCTGCAGGTTTCGCTGCGCTCTATCATGGTTCCACCCTCACATACTTCCTGTAGACAATCTCCATCTCCTCCACAGGCGTGACAAGCACCTATATTTCCCTGATCATCCGGTTCCGGGTCAATACCGGAGCCACCACAATTGATACACAATCCTGTCCCCTTACAAATATAGCAGGTCTGCGCCTGAATCGTCATAATACCTGAGCCCCTGCAGGTTCTGCACAGTCCATCGTCCTCTGGTGCGCCACCTTCTCCTGCCTCTTCGGGAACATGCCCGTCATCATAAGTGCCTGTTCCCTGGCACTGATCACATAAGACCATCCCGTTCCCAAAGCCTACTCCTCCGCACTGGTCACATACGATGGAGCCGACTCCAAAACATAAATCGCAGATATCTGAGGTCTCCTGTGCGTAATTCTCCATCTCTAAGGTAACAGTGCCTTCTTTTCCTAACGCATTCAGAGTGCCCATGACAGCATCTCTTGCTCCGTCAATCATCCCCCGGGCTTCATCAACCGAAGCATTACCGGTGGAACCATAAACCAATGTCACTCCCCCGTCGTCTTTCAGATACCCTTTTTTATCAGCCGTTTCCACAATCAGGTTCACGGCATCCTCTGCTTGCATTCCTACTAAGTTTAAGTCCTGATACGCAGTTGTAGCATCCTCATTCCGAAAGTCAACAGAAAAGACATTTCCATCCTTATCTATCTCCAAATCCACTTCGGGATTTATGGAAACAGTGAGTACACCTACACATTCTTTGCTATATACCCGGTCTGGGGCCTGCGATGGCTCTTCTTTCGAAGCAGCCCCATCATTCTCATCCGGTGTTTCCTTGGGCACTTCATTGGAAGCCAATTCTTCAGTTCCGGCCTTATCGTCTGTTGCCAACTGCGTACCACCGCTCTCCATTACATCCGTGGTTCCCGAAGTTTCCCCTTTTCCACAGCCTGCTAATACAGCTGCCAACAGAACCGCAATCATTCCTATTTTAATTCTTTTCATCTGGTTTCCTCCCACCACAATAAATTCTGTCAATCCATCCAAAAGGCACCCATTGTATTCAGAAAAATTGATTTTATTATAAATAACGACCGTTTTTATTGTCAAGATAAGCTTATTGACCAGCTTTTTGATTATTGACTTTATACCTCTTGACTTCATTTGTCTAATGTGTTAGACTCTAATTGTCGAACATAGTAGACAGAAAGGAACAGCCTATGAATACACCGAAAATTTTTGAAAGTGAATATCGTTTTTGCCTCATTCTATGGAGGCATGAACCAATAACCTGTTCTGCCCTTGCAAAGCTTTGTAAGGAAGAGCTTGGATGGAGCAGAACTACTACCTATACAGTGATTAAGCGACTGGGGGAGCGCGGAGTCTTACAAAATGAGGGTTCCGTTGTCACTTCCATCGTGTCAAAGGAGGAAGTTCAGATATCTGAAATTGATGAGATGATGGAGAAGACTTTTGAAGGCTCACTTCCGGCATTTATCGCCGCTTTTGCAAGGCGTCAGAATCTATCAGAACAGGATATTGAAGAAATCCGAAAAATCATTGAAAAATAGAGGTGGATGCTATGGAAAAGCTTTTTATTCTGATTGTAAACAGGAGTTTGGTGGCAAGCTGGCTGATACTGGCGATTCTTGTATTGCGCCTATTCTTAAAGAAAGCGCCCAAGCGGATTCCCTGTTTTTTATGGGGCTTGGTTGCCGTAAGACTTGTTTGTCCGCTTTCCCTGGAAAGTGTTCTGAGTTTGATTCCAAGTGCAGAACCTTTGCCGGAAAACTTCGCGTATGCTGCACAACCCCAAGTGCATAATGGCGTTCCGGTCATGGATGGCGTCGTAAATCCAATGGTACCAGCAACCCTGGGAACAGCTGCTGCCACCGCAAACCCAAGTCATACACAGATTGTTACCTTTGTGCTTTCCTGCCTCTGGGTGACAGGCGTAGTATGTATGCTTTCCTATGCTTTTGTGACGACTCTCCTGTTAAAAAGAAGGCTACGGACAGCAACTCTTCTGGAAAAGGGAGTGAAGCAAAGCGAATATGCCAAGTCTCCCTTTGTACTAGGGATATTCAAACCCACCATTTATCTTCCCTATCACCTAAAGGAGAGTAATCTTCCTTACGTAATTGCGCATGAGAGAGCCCATATTAAGCGCAGAGACACAATTTGGAAGCCCCTTGCCTTCTTCCTACTCTCTATATACTGGTTCCATCCCCTTCTTTGGGTAGCCTATGCGTTGCTATGCCGGGATATCGAGGCTGCCTGCGATGAAAAGGTAATACAGGATATGGACATTGCAAGCCGAAGGGCTTATTCTGCTGCACTCCTTGCATGCAGTATCCAGAAGAATGGGTTTGCTGCCTGTCCGGTAGCCTTTGGAGAAAACAGTGTGAAAACCAGGATTAAGGAGGTCATGAATTACAAAAAACCCAAATTCTGGATTGTCTGTGTTTCTATTGTAGCCTGTGTTGTAGTTGCAGTATGTTTTCTGACAAACCCGGAAAGTGAGACAGTTAATGAGCAAATCACCAGTGGAAATAACATGGTTGCTAGTGATGAACCTGAAAAAGAGAAAGTGAACATAGAGGATTACAGCTTTCCCTATGGTGACATTGGCGATACCCGGATTCGCACCATGGGAGTCGCCTACGCCCCCTATGTATTAGAATTGAATGCTGAGGAAAGAGCGTATCTTTCGAATGCTATTCTAACTTCAAAATGGATGTATACCACGGAGGATATCCCTCGGCCGGACGGTGAGGCCTATATGGTCTATGTTTATGATAAGGAATTTCCATATCAGATTACATTTTACGCAGATGGGCATGCTCAGATAGACCGGAATGGAGAAACCATAAACTACTGGGTTCAAGGAGTTGCGGATTTGGCCGCCAGCAAGTTTTGTGCCGAAGCTCCAGATGCAGGACGACTGATTTTGTGTAAACCGGAGAATCTTACTCCGGGAGGAGTATGGATTAGCGAGTGGGAAGATACCAATGAGATGGGCCCATATACTTTTGAAATCATCGGCAATCCGGTGAATGCGTCGGTGTATGCAAAGCTGACTTATGAAGATGCCAATAGTGACGCTTCGTGGGAATATCAGACAGAAGAAATCTATGTATC
>CAMAHO010000212.1 GCA_945834545.1 uncultured Lachnospiraceae bacterium
ATACGCTCGGTCGAAACCAAATGTCCGCTTCGCGTCCGCTTGGTTTCGTTACCTCGCTATACAAAACGCCCTTTACTGACTTGTCGTCAGTAAAGGGCGTCATAAACGCGGTACCACCTTTTTTCACAGATTTCTCTGCCTCATCGTTTCTCACCATAGGGTTTTAAAACTACATCCGTTAACGGGGATGACGCGTGAGAACCTACCTTCCTCAGCTCTCCGGCTCCTAAGCTACCTTCCACGGCTCCTGCTTAAACGGGTCTTCCAGCACCTATTCGGTAACCCGTCTCTCTGATAAGGGAAATCCCTGTACTCCTCTTATTCTTCGCCTTTTTATTATGATTTGTATAAAGATCTTGATGATTGAACTCACTATAAAAAATTTTTAGGCATTTGTCAAGGGAGAACTGCCCTGAAAAACTATAAAGAGGAAAAATCACTTTTCTGTTTTCTAACCGTAGACCTCAGCCATTTCCTACGGTTAGAAAACGGAAAAGCAAAAGAGCAACCGTAATACCTGGAAGTTCACAGAAAAGAGCCTGCAGATTTCTCTGCAGGCTCTAGCCTCTTCATAAAGAATGATAAACTTTCAATCAGAAGGAACTTATTTAAGAGTAGCCTTAGCGCCAACTTCCTCAAGTTTCTTCTTAATATCTTCAGCCTCTTCCTTAGAAGCGCCTTCCTTGATTACCTTAGGAGCGCCATCTACAGCGTCCTTAGCTTCCTTCAAGCCAAGACCGGTGATCTCACGAACAACCTTGATAACCTTAACCTTCTCAGCGCCTACTTCTGTAAGCTCAACATCGAACTCAGTCTTCTCTTCAGCTGCCTCTGCAGGACCTGCTGCTGCAACTACAACGCCTGCTGCTGCGGAAACACCAAACTCTTCCTCGCAAGCTTTTACAAGATCGTTTAACTCTAATACAGATAACTCTTTGATAGCATCGATTAATTCTGCTGCTGTTAACTTAGCCATTTTAATATCCTCCATTGATTAATGTAATTTGAGATTTTCATCTCATTGATAGGTTTTTATACTGCATTATTCTGCATCAGCAGGAGCTTCACTGGCGGGAGCTTCTTCCTTAGCAGGTGCTTCGCAAGCTACAGCGCCGCCTTTTTCAGCAAGCTGATTCATAACGCGAGCGAAGTTGGTAATAGGACTCTGTAAGCTTCCAAGCAACTTGGAAATGAGTACCTCTCTGGAAGGGATGTTAGCGATAGTCGCCATACCCTTTGCATCATATACAGTACCCTCTACAACACCAGCCTTGATTTCAAGCTTATCTGCATTCTTAGCAAACTCAGCAAGAATTCTGGCAGGAGCAGTTGCATCTGTTGTAGAAATAGCCACTGCACTAGGGCCCTCAAGGAAAGGAGTAAGTCCTTCAAGATCAGTGCCCTTAAAAGCACGGGTCATATAGGTATTCTTGTAAACCTTATATACAACGCCGGCCTCACGAAGATTCTTACGGAGCTGTGTATCCTGCTCAACAGTAAGTCCACGGTAGTCTACAACTACAACAGACTGAGCATCCTTTACATTAGCTGCAATCTCCTCGACGATAGGTGCTTTTAATTCAACCTTTGCCATTTTTTTACCTCCTTATAGATTTGATTGCCGAAAGGAGTCCGGAAATTTCATTTTCCGAGTAATAAAAACCCCTCCTGCCCAAAGACAGAAGGGGAATAATCACATATCCACTCTCATCCTCGGTAGGCGACTAGCTTACCCCTCGCGGGACCTACTGTCTTCGGCACGGTTTCAAAAACCTATAAAACCTTATCACAGGTTTACCTCGATGTCAAGTAAAACTTTTGGGGACAACGGGGACAGTAAAACTGTTCCTTATAAGGTATTTCTCTCAGAAAACAAAACCTCCACACTACCCATCACACAGGAAAGCTTCATCTTCTTCTGCGCATGGTTATCTACCTTCCTGTCAAAGGCATAGTCCTGGCCATTAATTGCAATATTTCCCATACTGCATTCCAAGTCGTAGTCAAACTCCTCTTCCTTACCCTGGAGCTCTGCGTAGATGCTTCCCATAGAGCAGTCAGCCTCCATTTTTTCCTGAATGCTGCCATAGTATTCCACAGCGCCTGCTCCAACGGATAATTCCACTTTTTCAACCTCTCCGTTGTTTACCAATATATGACCTGCTCCGATTTCCGCCTTAAACTTTTCTGCGCTCAAGCTGTCAAACACGACCTCTCCTGCACCAAACTTTAATTCCACCTCATCAAAGGTCACCTTCTCGGGAACATATAAAACCAGCTCCCTCTTTTCCTGAAAGTCCTCTATATCAAGATTCTCTTCTGTGGCAATTTCCAATGTGGAGCCATCCTGGTCGATAGAGAGCTTACCCATATTTTTGGCTTCCAGATAAAATGTTTTGTCCCCGGAACTCTTTACTGTGAAGGTGCAGGCTCCGATTGTCAATTTCATTTTCTTATAACCGGATTGCAACTCGGTCTTTTGGAAACTTCCCTCGTCAAGCTCCTCCTTCGTTATAATCGTTTTATCCTTCTTTTTGATAAATGCATCAAAGTTTTCTGTCAAACCGGCCATATCCTGTTCCAAATCGGACAAATCAATCTTATGTCCTTTGGTTGACTGTAAGGCGTCCTCTATCACGCCACTGCCACCAGCTAGAGTCAAACCGCCCAAAAGGATTCCGCCTAACAACAAACAACCACCTGCAACACAACCACATAGCAACAAAAATCGTTTCATATCTGTTTCCTCTCTTCACCACTTCTAGTTTTTAGCCTTCTTTATCATCTTCTTAAGCCAGCCAAAGAACTTCTTTAACCCCTTAATGGCTGCCGGTGTGACAAAGCCTGCCATACCCACACAGACAAGCAGGGATAAAGCTCCGAAACCCAGGCAGAATAGGAAAGCCACCAATAGTCCCAATGCCAGAAGGGGTGAGAAAAACAGGGTTCCAATCATAGCCACAAATATGGCCACAGCGGCAATCAGTAAGCCGAAAGCCGCAGCCCCGGAACCAATGATAATTCCAAGCCAACCAAAAAAGACACCAAAAACCACACCAAATAGTATCCCTATCAATTTGAAAATCTTGCCAAAAAGTGATAAAACACCCAATATAATTACCAGTGCGATTACTAATTTCTTCCAGCCACTCCACTGTGTCTCTTCTTTATTAAGAGAAGATATTGAGGCCGAATTGCTTCCGGCACTGTCCCCATTCGTGTAATCATACTCGTTCTTGTAATTCATACCATTGTTGTATGCATTGTTATTATATGCATTGCAGTTGTTATATGCATTGCTGCTATTTACATCTTTGTATGAGC
>CAMAHO010000213.1 GCA_945834545.1 uncultured Lachnospiraceae bacterium
ATTCCTGAAAACATAAAGGATTTCATTCAGTCTGAAAAGGATTTGGCTGTATTAAGTCTGTGGCTGAAAAAAGCCGCAAAATGTAAGACAATTGAGGAATTTAAAGATTTCCTTTGAACATGAGCCTGAGATTAGTTGAGCAACGGTCAGAAGAACAGGTTCCTTACCACGACAAATGTGCCCCGGGATTCCGAGGCACATTTCATTGTCCATGATACTATATTTTGATTTTCAAGTCTATACTTTTTTGTGTTTTTTGATAAACTTATTGTAACAGTTCAGCCATATCGGGTACCACTTCCAAATTATGCTCGCATAAATTTGCATGTGGTATCCGATATGAGCTAAGCGCCAATTAATGAGCAAAGCTAGCTACGTAGTAGCGAGGAAGCATCGAAGAAGCGGCTTTGCGAATGGCGTGGTCGAACTGTTACAACTTATTTTAGGGGGAACTGTCTTTGTTGTCCCCAACAGAAAAGGAGGGAGTATGCAACAGATACCTGGAGTGACAAGGCAGGAGGAAGAAGAGAGATTACAGGAAACCCTCACCATTGCAAGGGAAAAGGTGGAGGAGAATAAGAGGAATGTGAAGGCCTTAGCAGAGGAGCTTCATGCTATGCAGGAGGAGTTCGATGAAAGCGATAAGGAAATGCAGACCTTGTGGCATGATACGGATGCTCGTTTCAAATTTGTGAACCAGGATTTGAGGCGGGCCGCACAAGCAGTGAAGAAGCCATACTTTGGCAGAATCGATTTCACGGATAAGAAATTGAAGAAGCCGGAGGCCTACTATATCGGTCGCAGTGTCATTGCCAAGGATCCGGCAAATCCGGAGGTAATCGACTGGAGAGCACCGATTGCCGGCGTGTATTATGATTCCAATGTAGGGGAAGCAACCTATGCTGTCAAGGGAGAGGGCAGATACGAGATTGACCTAACCAGAAAGCGAACCTATGAAATCGAGGAAGGGGTGCTTAAGGATTTCTACGATTCTGATGTGGTGGCAAATGATGAGCTGTTAACCAAGTATCTGGCAAAGAATAAAAAGGCAGTGCTGGGAGAAATCATTGCGACCATCCAAAAGGAGCAAAATCAGGTCATTCGTATGAATCCTCACCATAACATCATCATCCAGGGGGCAGCGGGTTCCGGAAAAACCACGGTTGCTATGCATCGTATTTCCTATATCCTCTACAATTTTGAGGCAGAATTTGCGCCAGAGGATTTCTATATTATTGGAAGCAATAAGGTGCTCTTAAATTATATTACCGGAGTCCTGCCGGAATTAAATGTCTATGGCGTACAGCAGATGACCATGGAGGAGCTGTTTTGCAGACTTCTCTATGAGGAATACGATAGAAAGTTGCGGATACGGCCTACTGCAAGAGATGAGATTACAAAGCAGAAAAGTACCAGAGAATGGTTCCTTAAGCTTGAGGCCTTTTGTGACAGCTATGAGGAAAGCATCATCCCCAGGGAGGATGTGCGCATGGAAAAGAACCATGTGCTTTTGCTGCCGAAAGCAAAAATAGAGAAAATCCTAGCGGAGAGTAAGCACCTCTCAAGAGCGGACAAGATAGAACGCCTGACAGAGCACCTGATGGCAAAGTTAGAAAATGAAACAAGCGGAAAGTATTATACGTATACCGCCGCTGAAAAGGATAAGCTGACGAGATACTACAGTACATATTTCGGCAAGCGGGAGTGGAAGGGTTCCATTTACGATTTATACTATGCTTTTTTGAAGGAGCAAAACTGTCCTTATGACACAGACTCTGTGGATTTATATGACCTGGCTGCGTTAGCTTATCTCTATAAAAGATTGAAGGAGGAGGATATCATCCGGGAAGCGGGTCACGTCATTATTGATGAAGCCCAGGACTTTGGAATGATGGTGTATTCCAGCCTAAAGGCCTGCCTCAGCAAGTGTACCTATACCATTATGGGGGATGTTTCCCAGAATATTTACATGGGCTATGGTTTAAACGACTGGAGCGAGCTTTGTGAGGTTATGCTTCCCGGAGATTTTGACTACTTTGGCTTGCTTCGAAAGAGCTATCGAAATACAGTGGAGATTTCGAAATTCGCCACCGATATCCTGTGCCATGGAACCTCTCTGGTGTATCCGGTGGAGCCCATAATACGGCATGGAAAAGCGGTAGAGGTAAAGGGAGTTAAGGAAGAAAGTGCTCTGGTGGAGGAGACCACCAAGGTGTTGACTGAGTGGGTTAATAGCGGTATGGATACCATTGCAGTCATCTGTCCAGATGAGGAGAAGGCTACCTGGTTATTCAAACAGCTGCCTTCAGAGTTGCCTATTCTTTCTATGGAAGGAGAGCTGGAATTCAAAGAAGGAATTATGGTCCTTTCCTTGGAATACACAAAAGGTTTGGAGTTTGATGCTGTTTTACTCTACGATGTCTCCAAGGAAAATTATCCCGTGGAGGACGGAACGGCAAAGCGCTTGTATGTGGCTGCCACCAGAGCCCTTCACGAACTGACGGTACTCTATCGGGGAGAGGTAAGCGGGCTGATAGCAGAGCCGGTTTCCAAGGAGGCCTTGGCTCGCCTCACAGTAGAGCCCATCTTGCCCAAGAAAATGCCCTTTCAGATGCCGGAGGATACCCGTACAAAGGAAGAAATCTACGAGGAAGAGGCCTTGCTTGGTCACCAGGATATGAAGGAGAGACACACCTACGGACCTAAGCGGATTGTGGTTCCCAAGCCCGTTCCGACATCGGTTGTAAAGCCGGTTGCGGCCACAGAAACAGGATTAACCAGGTCTGCGGATGCAGGTGCAGGTAAACCTGGTTCCCCCGCAATGCCCGAAACTGCAAGGATGCAAAGCATATTAAAAAGGCCAATTGCAAACTCTTCTCAGGAGAGAGCCGGAAATCATTCCAAAGTGCGACCCTCGGGAAGTCCGTCTACTTTCGCTTCCCTGCGTCCCGCTCAGGTCAGTGCGGTTGGAAAGCAAATCAGAGAAAAAGAGAGACAGGAAGCGAAAGCTGCTGCTTCATTGAGCAACAGACCACCCCGTTCCATGGAATTCGGGGATATGCCCTCCGGGGACGAGTTAAATGTACCCGGGCATTCCAAGGTGGATTACAGCGTGATGTTTGTCAAGAAGGGCAAGAATGTATTTGACTTCGTTTCCAAATATGGGGTACTTCGCCTACAACCGGTAGCGAAGAATCGACTGCGAGTCCTTTTCACAAAGGATGTTGCCTTTGCCTTTCCGGAAAAGGATGAGGAATTATGCGGAGAAATCGGGAAGGTTCGAACCAGAGA
>CAMAHO010000214.1 GCA_945834545.1 uncultured Lachnospiraceae bacterium
GGAATTAGCAGATGAAATATGAATATTTTGAAACACCTGAAAACATGAAGGGTTTGGAAGCCTGGGGATTTAACTGGTTGGAATTTGTCACATCGATTCCGTCCCCTATGTTTCTTGTCACTACATACAAATCAAACGGACAACCCAATGCCTGCATGCAGTCCTGGGCGACCTTCACAACTGCAGATAAGGGAAGCCGTTTCTTTGTCCTTCTCACAAGTGTAAATAAGGGAGGACATCTCTATAAAACTTTACAGGAAAAAGAATGTGCGGTAGTCAACTTCATGTCGGTTGATTTGTACGAGAAAGCCATGGCAACGATAAAGAATAACCAATGGGAAGTAGATGAACTGGCAGAATCAGGCTTGACAACAGAAAAGGCAAAAAAGGTGAATGCCCCTATGGTAAAGGAATGCTTTATGAATATAGAGTGTAAATTTGCCTGGGAAAAGGAGATTGTGCCCGGCGATGACCATGTGATGGTGTGCCTTGAAGTTGTGAATGTGCACTTAGATGAAACCTATTTGGATAGTCGTATTGAAGAAAAAGGAATCATCTATAATATTCATCATCCGATTAATCCGGAGAAGTTTGCAGGCAAGGCCCATGATTATGTAGGCATAGTTAAGCCTATCTTAGATGTGGCAGAGTATTAGGCTTTGTGCAATTGCCCCGTATTAAGGTTTGTGCAATTGCTCGTATTAAGCTTTATGCAATAGCCCCGTATTACGCCTTGTTCGATTGCTCGTATTTATCCTTGTCCGATTGCCCCGGCATCCGCTTGCGGTACTGCGAAGGCGTCATATGCATTAACTGAATAAAAGCACGATTGTAGTAACTGATATTGTTAAAGCCATGGGAAGTAGCAATATCAGTTATTTTTCTGTTGGTGTTGCTTAGGGCATTACAGCTTTGAAGTATGCGATAGCGGATTACATAGTGAAAGGGTGTCAGGCCTGTCAAATGCTTGAAAATACGGCAGAATTGTCCCTCGCTCAAATGCACGGTGGAAGCAAGCTCTTCTAGGCTAAGAGGCTGTTTATAATGCTTCTGTATATAGGAGATTGCTGGGGTCAGTTGCACAGTAAGTGTCTGAAGGGAGTGATTGATATCGGTTTTTGCAATATGGTTTTGATAAAGAGTATCCCAGATTAGCAGGGCTGTCCCGCGAATGTACAATTCCTGTCGGCTTTTGGAAAAGAAGATATTGTGCAGATAGTCTAAAATCTCCTTTTGCCAAGAGAGAGATGCGCGAAGGACAAGGGCAAGCTGCAGGTTGTTATGCATCACGGGTAGCATGTAGGTGTTATAGGAGTGGGCGTCAAAGGAGGAAATAACAAATTCGGAGGAAAACACCAGAGCATAAAACGAGATAGGTGTATTTCCTATATTCGTTGCTGAATGCAATAACGCAGGAGGAATAAAAATCCCTTCCTCTGCGCAAAGGGAAAAAGTGTGCTCTTCAATCTGAAAAAGAATCTCACCTTCTACAAGGTACAAAAACTCCATCTCATTGTGCCAGTGCAGATATAAAGCAAGTTCGGCTTCTGCTGGCAGCTTGGTATAATGAATGGAATAAGGAGCAGAGTCCGTTGTGTGTGAAATTTGTTCCTGCAGTTTGTTGTCTGTATTTCCAATCATAAAAGCCTCCTAAAATATAAACCAGCATATATCTTGTTGAAAAGCATATCATGCTTTATTACAGACATCAATATAGTGTTAGTTTTTGATAAGAAAGGAAAAGTAAAGAAAACCCAAAAATGCTATACTCTAACTGAAGCAGGTTGGAAGCGCAACGCCATGCTTTCAGAAAAGTATAATGAAACAAAGTGTAAGCTTACAAGAGAAACCTGATTTGGGTAAAAACTTAAGCTTACATGAAAAAACAATTTAGATGAGGTGAACAGGTATGGGAAAAATTGTATTAGGAGAAAACAGCTTAACCTTCCAAAGAAGGGATGAATTGGTGGTAATAGAGGCCTACGGCAAGAATTGCTTACGGTGCCGCGCTACCAGAAATGCCACTGTGTCGGAGGAGAAATGGACTTTGTTAGACCCGGTGACAGAAGCAGATTGTACAATCGAAGGGGACAGCTCTGTGGCCACCATAACAAACGGTGACATAAAAGCCACCATAGAGGCTGGTTTTCCCTGGTACGGTGGGATTATAACCTTCTACAGAAAGGGAAACCAGATTCTTAGAAGAAAGTATGAAGGGGATTATGTGAATAACTATATTCACACAGAGGGTGACCATTATACTACTAAGGTGATTTTTGAGGCCAACGAGGGAGAGCATTTCTATGGACTGGGTCAGGAGACGGAGGATGCCTTTGACCGTATGGGCAGCACCTGTAATCTGGTACACTATAATACCAAGTCCGCCTTGCCATTCTTGTATTCCTCCTTTGGCTATGGGTTCTTCTGGAATAATCCGTCTCCGGGAAGATGTGAGACCACCAGAAATCATATCATGTGGTGCAGCGAAAGCACCTATCAGGCTGACTTTTTGGTCTTTGTGGGAGATACACCGGCAGAGGTCATGAAGATTTATGCGGATTTAACTGGCTATGTATCAAAGTTTCCGGAGTGGGCGGCAGGCTTCTGGCAGTGCAAGCTGCGCTACGAAAGTCAGGACCAGCTGTTGAATGTAGCAAGAGAGTACAAAAAGCGTGGAATTCCCATTGACGCCATTGTAATCGATTTCTTCCACTGGACAGAGCAGGGAGAGTGGAAGTTTGACCCCAAATACTGGCCGGATCCGGCGGCTATGTGTAAGGAGCTGGAGGAGCTTGGCATTAAGCCCATCGTCTCCATCTGGCCCACCATTAATCCCAATAGCGAGAACTGGGAATATATGAACGAAAACAATATGCTGGTGCGCACGGAAAACGGTCAATACGGTACCTTTGCCTTCTTTGGACAGCAGACCTTTATTGATACCATGAACCCGGAAACCAGAAAGTTCGTATGGAGCAAGATTAAGGAAAACTATTATGACTATGGCATTCACAGCTTCTGGCTGGATGAAGCAGAGCCGGAGGTCCATCCTCAGCAGTTCGGCCATTTGCATTTCTATCCGGGAAATGGAGCTCAGACAGCTATGCTGTATCCTTACTATTATGTGAAAATGTTGTACGACGGTTTGGTGGAAGCCGGAGAGACAGAGGTCATCTCCCTGACCAGAGCGGCATACCCCGGCAGCCAGAAGTATGGAGCAGCCGTATGGAACGGCGATATTGTGTCGGATTGGAGAGCCCTCAGGCAGAGTGTAACCAGCGGCTTGTC
>CAMAHO010000215.1 GCA_945834545.1 uncultured Lachnospiraceae bacterium
CAAGGTCTCCTCGTCAGATAATCTCACTTCCCAATCATTTTGAGAAAGAGCCTCTGTTGAGTTTTGTTCCTCAACACTTACATCCAATATTTCACACGCATCTGCAGCTTGTACTTCAACAGACATTGTAGCAGAAAAAATAAAAGAACATAATAGTATCAATATTTTCTGTTTCATATCCATTTATCCTTTCAATTTATAATTAACCACAATTCAGATACCTTTTCACCATATAAAATTACTCCAAATTAATATTCCTTTACATTACGCCATCCCCAATGCCCCCAAAGAAAATGCAAAACATAATAACAAGATAATCCCTAAAGGATATAAAAGCATTAGTATTCCCAAAACAAATGAAATGCCATAGGTTCCTACTTTCCTTTTTTGGTATATACTCATTATCACCATCACTAATCCAGCGAATAAAAAAACAAAGGGAAGACAGGCAAACAGGAATCCTTCCATAGGCATATTATCAATTAGGAAAATCAGAAAAACAATTAGCGCGGGTATTGCTATTCCTACTAAAATATTTCTTTGTTCCAATTTCCTTATATACTTTGCCATGTCAATTACTGATTTCGTTGCTTTATTTGCATCTTCTTTTGGTATTTTGGATTCAGGTATTCTTTCTGATTGCATTATCTCTACAATGCTTACCCCTAAAGCATTTGCTAAAGGTTCAATTGTATTGATATCAGGAAATCCTAGTCCCCGTTCCCATCGGGATATAGCTTTATCTGTAACATTTAATTTCTTTGCAAGTTCTGCTTGCGTCCATTTCCTCTCCTTTCTCTGTTCTGCAATAAAAATACCAAATTTTTTGTTTTCCATATGGTCTCCTTTCTTCATGGTTCAAAAAAAATATACCATATTGTTTATTTTTACACACCCGATGATTCGTAGAGTTCCATGTCAATGCAATAAATATAGCGCCTTTCGGAATAATGCGCCGAGGGCTTTTCCTTTTTATTGATGACCTCTAAATTCAGAAATCCATATTACCGTTATGAGACCACTGAAGCGATATCTCGCTTGCAAAAAAATATTCTTATTAGCCGAAAAAGAATATTTTCCCGAAACGAACAGTAAAGAAAGGACTGAGTCCGGTACAATACCGAATCCAGTCCAAAAAAGATGCTTGCTTATTCGCTAACCTTTATTACAGGTTATATTCTTTCCCAAAACTATTTTATGTACTCCGTTTTCCCCTTACAGCCAGAAGGAGGTCATTCTCAGGTTCCAGATAATATCGTTCAACTGCTTCTGGCAGTCAAACATCTCCGTAGCCACATCTGCAACTCTGTCACCCAGCTGCTTCATTGCATCACGGTTTTCCACCATGGCCTGCATATAGAGGTTATAGGTTTCCAGATTTGCCTCAAACTGATTCTTGGTCTTAGACAGAATGGAATCCAAAGCGGTCCGATAATCCCGGCTGTAATCCTCACTCATGCTGGCTGCGATGTCCATCAGCATCTTCTCCACATCCTGAATGAATCCGGCCTTGTCCAGATACTCTCCCTTAAACATCAGGAACTTCTCTGTTCTACAGTGGGAATCATACAGTTCTCCCCAGTTATCGATACCGGGCTTGATTACCTGAGGTGCGGGAACATCCAGGAAGAATTTCTTGGCTGCACTGCTGATGTTACCGTTCTCCATAATGGTCTGCTTCACGGCGTCCATGAAGTTATCTCTCTGCTTTACCAAAAGACCCTTTCTTCGAATCAGGAACTGATTGGTGTAATCGTCAATGGCATGATTGATCATGTCACGAACATTATCCTTGTCTCTGTCGCGAACCTTTACACGACCCAGAATACCCAAAAACCACCCACGCAACTCTTTGTACATGTAATTGGTAGTATTCCCTACGATGGAATCATATAAAGTCGCTCTGTCTAAACCCAGGGATGCACTGATTTCTTCGGGAAGGGTGTCTCCCTCGGGCATGGCATACTTACCGTATTCTTTATCAATGGCCTCGTTAATAGTCTTACGAAGCTCTGTGATATTTCGCTCGATTTCGTTCAGCTCATAACGATTGCTCTCTCTCAGGGAAACTGCCTGATTGCTCAGACGGGACAATGCCTTATCCACACTGTCAATGATTGCAGAAGCCTTGACAGCGGAAGCATACTTTTCACCATACTGCACAATCTCTCGTTCCAAAGCGTAAAGACCGCAGGCTACCTCCAGGGTGGATACATCATCCTTGTTGTCCTGGGCTTCCTTTAAAGCCTTCTCACAACGCTCATTCATGCTGTTGGTGGCAAATTCGGAACGGGCACATCTGTTTTCCCGGAAGCAGAAACCGCCAAACTTGTCTGTCATATTATTCAGGCCCTTGTTAAAGTCGGACATATCCTTTTCGGAAGCAATGCCGTTCTTTACAGCCTTTGCAGCGTAACCAAACTTTGCGGACAGGAAGAACAGCTTCTTCTCTTCCAGACGAATGGAGAATGCGCTGTCATCCTTGTATTTGATTTCCTCATGCTGCAGATCCTTTCTGGCATCGGAATCAATACTGTCGGACCAGTTGATAACAAACAGGGAACGACCGATATCGATACTGGTCTTGCTGTTCTTTTCCTCGGTTTCCTTTAAATACTTCAGCAATGCATTGTTTCCGCTGCCCTCCGTCTTGTTGGGTGCAGCTACGAAAATCAGGATGGACTGCTTCTGTTTGGACAATGCGTCCATCAATACCGCCTGATGCTCTGCATAGTTGCTGTCGGTACCGGGGGTATCATAAATGGTATACTGTACATTAGGGCTGTCCAGAGGTACCGGGAAATTGATCTGGATATCGGCCGAAACACCATCCATACCATTCAGCATCGTAAGAATTGCACAAATCTGCTCGTGCTGTCTCATCTTCTCATCGTGAACGCGGTTTACTTCATGCTGAATCCGGGTTTTGATTTCACTTTCAAAAGGTCCCTGTGCAAAATCAAAGCACTTGGATCTTCCGTTCCATTCCAGCTCGGAATAAACTCCCTCAATGGTAAACATAATCCTTACCTTACCGTTTGCCTTGGGGCTGGAAATCCGAAACATCTTCGCGGTTTCGGAGGTAATCTTCTCCGGAAGAATCTTGTAACCCAGAAGGGCATTAATCAGAGTAGATTTTCCCGCACTGTAAACACCGGTAAAGCAAAGGCTTACTGCATTGTCGTTTAAGCTCTCGATCTTCTCATGTATATTCTGTCTCTCTTCGTCAATCTGCTTTGCGAAGCTTTCCGCACTCTTTCTGACATCCTCATTCTCCAGAGGAATCT
>CAMAHO010000216.1 GCA_945834545.1 uncultured Lachnospiraceae bacterium
TTACCCACTTATGAGCAAGCTCAAGTGGGTAAAGACCTTTTGACCCTGGTATCATAAATATGCTATACTATACACAACCAAATAACATATTAAGGGTAATAAGATTATGAATGAAAAAGTATTACATACGTTAGAATACGATAAAGTCATAGATTTACTGGCAGATAAAGCTGATTCCAAGCCCGGAAAAACGCTGTGTAAATCCTTGAAACCAATGACAGACAAGGCTGCTATTGAGCAGGCACAGGAAGAAACCTCCTGCGCGCTTACCATGCTTTTTCAAAGGGGAAATACCTCCTTTGGCAGCAATGTGGATTTGCAGGAAGCTATGAAATACCTGGAAATCGGAAGTACACTTTCCGCAGCAGAGCTGATGAAGGTCTCTGCTTTCTTAAAAAATGTTGCCAGAATTTCATCCTATGCAAAAAAGGAAAGGGATGACCAACCGGATACCGTACTGGATGCATATTATAGCAATCTGCGCTCCTTTCCCCATATCTCCTCTGATATTGATAAGTGTATTTTGTCAGAAGAGGAAATCGCTGACGACGCCAGCGCAAACCTGAAACGCATCCGCCGTGCTATCATTCAGACAGGGGAGAAAATTCACTCCCAGCTGAATTCTATGTTAAACGGTTCTTATCGAACCTATTTGCAGGATGCAGTTATCACCATGCGAAATAACCGTTACTGCATTCCTGTCAAATCAGAATATAAGAGTCAGGTACAGGGCTTAGTTCATGACCAATCTGCCACAGGCTCCACCTTTTTTATAGAGCCTGCTGCTGTAGTAAATCTAAACAACTCTCTGCGTGAGCTTGAGCTGGAGGAAAAAGAGGAAATTCAGGTGATATTGGCAGGACTCAGTGCAGCGGTAGGAGAACACACCGAGGAGATTCTTGAAAACCAGAAGATTATGTCTCATCTGGACTTTGTATTTGCAAAAGCCAGACTTGCCATGGAACAAAATGCCAACAAGCCTTTACTGAATGAGGATCATATCATACATATCCGCAAGGGTAGACACCCTTTACTGGATAAGAAAAAAGCTGTTCCCATCGATGTCTCCCTGGGAAAGGATTTTGATCTTTTGGTGGTAACGGGACCAAACACTGGAGGAAAAACAGTTTCTTTAAAAACGGTTGGACTCTTTACCCTGATGGGACAGGCAGGACTTCACATTCCTGCACTGGATCGCTCTGAGCTGTCCATCTTTACAGAGGTTTTTGCTGATATTGGTGATGAGCAAAGCATTGAACAAAGCTTATCCACCTTTTCTTCTCATATGACGGGAATTGTCCACATACTAAATCACGCAGATGAGAATTCCCTATGTTTATTTGATGAGCTGGGAGCCGGAACAGATCCTGTGGAGGGTGCTGCACTGGCGATTGCCATCCTTACTTATCTGCATGACAGAGGAATCCGCACCATGGCTACTACCCATTACAGCGAGCTCAAGATATTTGCCCTATCCACCTCCTTTGTGGAAAATGCCTGTCTGGAGTTTGATGTGGAATCCTTAAAACCCACCTACCGATTATTGATTGGTATTCCCGGCAAGAGTAATGCCTTTGCCATCTCCAAAAAGCTTGGCCTTTCCGACGAGATTATCCAATCGGCAAAGGAGCAGATTAACAGAGAGGATCAAAGCTTCGAGGATGTGATTTCGAATCTGGAAAAGAGCCGCATTACTATTGAAAAGGAACAACGGGAGATTCAGGAATACAAGGAAAAAATCAAAACTCTCCAACAACAGCTGGAGAATAAGAACGAAAAGATAGACCAGTCTAAGGATAAAATCCTGCGGGAAGCAAACGAAAGGGCCAGAGAGATTCTCCAGGAGGCCAAGGATTTTGCAGACCAGACCATCCGTGAATTCAATAAAGTAGGTAACGGCTCAGATATTCGTGAGCTGGAGAGAAAACGACAGAAGCTGAGAGAAAAGATAAGCCAGAGAAATGATGTGAAGGCCATTGCAGATGAAATTGCCTCTGCTTCTTCCAAGCCTGTAGCGAAACCCTTAGACCCTACAAAATTGAAAATTGGTACCACAGTGCGCATCCTCTCCTTAAATGCTACCGGTTCTGTGTGCTCCTTGCCGGATGCAAAGGGAAATCTGTTTGTCATGTGCGGTATCTTAAAGACAAAAACAAACATCAGAGACATTGTGTTATCCTCCGAGGCTTCCAACCAGAATAAACAGGCACAAAAGAGTACCATCGGAAAACTAAAGATGTCAAAAACCATGTCCATCTCAACGGAAATCAATCTTTTAGGACGGACCGTGGACGAGGCATTAAATGAATTGGATAAGTATTTAGATGATGCCTACTTAGCTCATCTTCCAAGTGTAAGAATAGTTCACGGAAAGGGCACCGGAGCCTTACGAAGTGCCATTCACTCTCATTTAAAGCGGATGAAAAATGTAAAAGAGTATCGTCTGGGAGAATTTGGAGAAGGTGACGCAGGTGTCACAATTGTAACCTTTAAATAATTTAGGAAACAGGAGGTATCCCATGCCGGGTAAACAGAGAATTTTAATTGTAGATGACGACAACAATATTGCGGAATTGATTTCCCTCTATCTGACAAAGGAATGCTACGAAACCTCTATCGTCAATGATGGTGAGTCGGTTTTGCCCATGGTAGAGTTATTACAGCCTAACTTAATTTTGTTGGATTTAATGTTGCCGGGAATAGATGGTTATCAGGTCTGCAGAGAGGTCCGCTCAAAGTATCAGATTCCCATCATTATGCTTTCCGCCAAGGGAGAGGTCTTTGATAAGGTGCTGGGCTTAGAGCTTGGTGCTGATGACTATATGGAAAAACCCTTTGATTCCAAGGAACTGGTAGCCAGAGTCAAGGCTGTGCTGCGAAGATACAAACCTGCGGCAGCGACTGCAGAAAAGCCTTCTGAACAAAAGGTAGAATATCCCGATTTGGTGATTAATCTGACAAATTATTCTGTTCAATATATGGGGCATACTGTTGATATGCCGCCTAAAGAGTTAGAGCTTTTGTATTTTCTCGCTTCCTCACCAAACCATGTGTTTACCAGGGAACAGCTCTTAGACCAAATTTGGGGATATGAGTATATTGGGGACACCAGAACAGTGGATGTTCATATTAAGAGACTACGTGAAAAGATCAAGGATCACTCTTCCTGGAAGCTTGCAACTATTTGGGGTATAGGATATAAATTTGAGGTTATTTCATAAATGAAAAGGATTTTATATTTAAAGTTTCTTTTAGCTTATGTGATCTTTGGCATT
>CAMAHO010000217.1 GCA_945834545.1 uncultured Lachnospiraceae bacterium
TTCGTGGACCATCGGGGACATATAAAAAGCCAGAAATTACCGTCCCCAGTGGTCCCATTACTCGTGGTTTCTCATAAATTCCAAAAATTCTACACACTGCTCTAAACGGCTGGTGTTTTTAAAGACACCGAAGAGGCTTTCTTTTTTAAAGAAGAAATGGTTCGTAAAGTTAGTTACTTCTTTTACATTGATTGCCACAGGAACGGGATCCGTCATCTTCGTAGGATCGTATGGGTTGTCCGGGTACACCAGAGTGAAGGAATAATCCCCGGCCTCATCTGCAGCCTTTTTGGCCTCTATCAAAGCCCTGTCCACATAGTAAAAATAGGGCTCATAAAGTTCTATCAAATC
The DNA here is from genome assembly GCA_945834545.1 of uncultured Lachnospiraceae bacterium. GTDB lineage: Bacteria > Bacillota > Clostridia > Lachnospirales > Lachnospiraceae > Acetatifactor. Next base: position 352 of record CAMAHO010000217.1, read on the forward strand.
AGGGGAGAGATATTCTCTCACATCCATGATAATGTCGTTATAGCCATAATAATTCATAGCATGCAGGTCACTCACCATGGTGTCCAGGTCACCGGCCGATATGTAAACGGCTATTTTCTGGGCATTGGAGGCGGTCATTTCGTCATTGGTCTCCCAGTTTAAATACAAATCAGACTCCAGGATGACCTCTTCCTTTTCAGGATCAATCCCAATGACAGTGCCAAACTCCTCTGCATAGGTATCGGATGAGAGAAGCTGGGTTCCGTTTACAATCACACCGTAGAACCCGGGCTCCTTGTGCGTCACGATGGTAACAACCAGGGAAATCACAAACCAGGCAATCAGCACAGCTGCAATCACGTGCCATTTATAGTAGTAAACCAGGTAGTTCACCTTGTCTTTCAAGGTTCCTTCCTTTAGTATCTTATCTCTCTCCTCTTTAAATTCATCCATAACAGGCATAGTATGTTACCCTACTTTCTTCAGACTATCTCCTATCTTAAAGAGTACTTTGCGAAAAGTCAATGAAGGCTTTCTAAATGGAATGTGAATTCTTTATAAACTTTAGCCGAGAACTTGCAAGTTTTTAAGCCTTGAAGTATTATGTTAGAGGGGTCAAATGAACCTGTCCCCAAGATTAACCAAAACGAGAGGATTAGAAAATGTCTGAGAATTATGTGGAATGCTTAGTTGCTGCGAAACCGTCTGTTTTATTCAGAACTTTGAAATATGTTTGCTACTTTATCACGGTATTTTTTGTGGTTTCCATTGCCTGGACCTATATTATCGGGCTTCTTTTAGCCTGCATATTTGGTGCATTGGCGTATTTTTGCAGCTTTTATGCAGATACGGAGTTTGAATATCTGTATGTGGATAAGGAATTGACTGTAGATAAGGTTCTAGCCAAGGCAAAGAGAAAAAAGGTGGATACCTTCTCCTTAGATAAAATGGAAATCATTGCCCCCATTCATTCCCACGAGCTGGATTCTTACAAAAACAGAAGTGTGAAGGAGAGAGATTTCAGCACCGGACGGGAGGAGCAGCCGGATGGTCGCTATGTGATTTATTACGAGGGAAATCAGAAATTAATCATCAGTCCTTCTCCGGAATTGATAAAAGCTATGAAGAATAACGCGCCCAGAAAGGTGATTACGTATTAATATATAGTAACAGAAGTGAGGTCGTTTTGGATTGCCGTGATTTCCCGGAAAACATGGCAATCCTTTTTTCTTGTGTTATAATGGGGTTGCTCATGGTGATTGGAGGAGAACAGGATGGTAAAGAAGAAAATACTCTTTTCAAAATTGCTCTCAAGCTGTACAGTCCTTGTGTTGAGTATAGGAATGCTTGGCTGTGGAAAGCAGGAAAAAGGCGTCCCCATGGAATTGTATGGGAGCAATGGGGTCTTGGAAGAGGTGGCAGATTGTCAGGCAGTTTATCTCACCACAGACATTGAAGATGGCTTTAAGATGGAGGACTTTAGGCGATATCGTGGTATTGATATGTATACAACAGCTACTCCATTGACCAATCTTTTAGAAATAGAAGCGGTGCTGGACGGACTGGACAAGAATGCATTGCAGAATGTGTTTTTGCATATAGAACCCTTAAGTCTTAAGGAGCAGGAATTTCCCCTCGAGGAGCAGCTACAGCAGGTGGGAAAGCTTATGCAGGAACATCCGGAAATCACCTTCGAGGTTTTATTGGATTATCCCTATATTTATTCCTACGGTCAGGAGCTGGAAGAGTATTGCAGGAGAGTGGAGGCTATCGGCGAACAGGTAAATGCCCGGGTCAATGGGATTCTGTATTATCCGGGGGCAGAGGAGTGGCTGGTTTGCAACGAGGGAAACTACATTGCAGATAACCGTCTGAATGAAAAGATGGCGTTAAAGCTTTTATTATACAATTTTTGTGATGGGGTCTATCGTGTGGACCAAAACGGATTGAAGGAGAAGCTTTCCCAGCTTAAGCTCTGCGTGGAAAAGTACCAGACCCAAGATATTCGCCGGGAAGAAAATACAGAGCAGTATTATATCTTTCTTGGCGACAGCATCTTTGCCTATGAGCCCAACTCTACCTGTCTCCCGGAGACCTTTTTAAGCCTAGCCAATGTACCCGGGGCAAATTGCAGCGAGGGTGGTGTGGCAGCAGCTTCCTGGAATACGGATATTCTTTGTCTGCAGGAGATTCTTGGCAGTGTGTTTGCGCAGCTGCAGGAAGAGGAGATTACACTGGATACCAGATTTCAGAACACGGAAACCTTAAAGGAAGGTTTGGCAAAGCTTCACCAAGACAAGGTGGAAGACCGGTTACGAAATCGTACAGCCTGCTTTGTTCTGCAGTTTGGTTTTAATGATTATTTCTGCGGGGTACCGGTGGGGGAGCTTGGAACCTATGATAACCATACCTTTTTAGGTGCATTGGAATCAGCCGTGCGTGACCTTTTGGAATTTGCAGACAGTACGGAGATTTTCCGTGAAGTGGAGATTATTCTGATGGTACCCGGGTATTGCTATAAGTTTGAACAAGGAACCCTTGCACAGGGGGAGCGGGGCGGCATTCTGGAAGAATACCGAAATGCAGTAGAGCAGGTAGCGAGGGCATATGAGCTAAAATGCGTTCCCCTGCTTGAACTGAAAGAGATAAATGCCCAAAACAGCCAGCTATACCTCACGGACGAGATTCATCCCGGACCTCAGGCACGTTTTGAGATGGCTGCAAAATTTGCAGAAATGGGTGAGGAAGCCGGGTTTACCCAATGAACATTCATAAAGTTCAGTCGCGCCATTCGCAAAGTCGCACCTTCGGTGCTTTCTCGCTGCTTTGCAGCTAGCTTTGCTCATTGATTGGCGCTTAGTTCATATCGAATGTCAGCTCCAAATTATGCTCGCATAAATTTGGAGCTGACATTCG
>CAMAHO010000218.1 GCA_945834545.1 uncultured Lachnospiraceae bacterium
GAATAAGCCGTTTGCAACATATAAGCCAAAGTAGGTTTGGTGAGTGGAAAACTCCGAGTCTGTGAAAGTTTTTCTGTAAATAAGTATTAGACAGTAGGTCTTCTATGATAAAATATAAATCATAGGAGGCCTATTATTATGGCAAGAGAAAAGAAACCAATTCACAAAGTACAAATGACGGAAGGAAAGAGAAACATCATCCACCAGCTTCTGGAAGAATAGTCTAGTAGTCGTAGGGTAGCAATTAGTTATGTGATGCCATTTATGGATGGCGTGGAGACTACCAGAAAAATCAGGGAAATGGGCGTCTCTACTCCTTTCATTGCTCTCAGCTCGGACGATTCGGAGGATACCAACAAGAGATTCCTTGAGGCTGGTGTGACGGGCTTTACCAGTAAGCCGGTGAGCCTTAAGAATGTGAAGAAGCTGGTCTGCCAGTATGCTATGTAAAAGATTGAGAAATAAGTAAAATCGAGGCTCTCAAGGTTTTTCTTGAGAGCCTTTTTACATGCCTTAAGGGTTACGGAACAAAGCGAATGGAAGGTGACGAAATCCGTGATGGCACACAATTTCGATATGGGAGACTCTAAAAAAGTATAAATCACCTGAATCTGCATATCTTAACAATACTACATGGAAACCGGAAGGGGTAGGATTGTGAAGGAAGTATTGTATATTATCGCATTATCGCTGGGCTCTATTGTCGCAATTTTTGTGCTTACCAAATTGATGGGGTATAGGGAGATGTCCCAGATGAGCATGTTTGATTACATCATTGGAATCACCATTGGCTCCATTGCTGCAGAAATGTCCACTTCCCTGGAGGAGAGCTTTGTGCAACCGCTGACGGCAATGATAGTGTATGCATCGGTGGCAGTGCTATTGGCTATCGTGACATCCAAATCCATCAGGGCCAGAAGGGTAATTGAGGGAGCGCCCATTGTACTTTTAAGCCACGGAGAGATTTACAGGTGTAATCTAAGAAAGGCGAAAATGGATGTATCCGAGTTTTTGGTACAGTGTCGCGTAAATGGCTATTTTGATGTGTCGAAGTTGGAATGTGCCATTTTGGAAGGAAACGGAAAAATCAGTTTTCTCCCTAAGGCTGAAGAGCGGCCACTGACCCCGGCGGATTTGCAGATTACCCCGGATGGAGAATACCTGGTTGCCAATGTGATTTTGGATGGAAGGGTGATGGAGAAAAACCTGAGCCATATGGGGAAGGACGAAAAATGGCTCCATAGTCAGATTACCGCTCAGGGAGCGAAGAAGGTAGAGGATATACTATTGGCTACCTGTGACAGAAATGACAAAGTAACTGTTTATATGAAAGAAAACAAAAAGGAAGCAAAGGAGATGCTGATGTAACCGGCATTGCAACTTGGCGAGTGTGAGGAGAAGGTATGCATTTCGTAGAAGCGAAGGGGATTCTGACGAACACAAATGGAATGAATTTATACAGGGGCGGTACCCATTGTCCCCACGTTAAACTTTCGTTTTCATTTAAGATTTTATTGAGTTTTTTTCTGTACTGGGTTATATTTAAGGTAGATTTAGCCGACATATGTGTTAGAACTATAGATTTGGATGGGTTTCCATCCAACGAGCTGTGCAAAAGGAGTTGCACATAGAAAACACAAGGAGGATGTTGAAATGAGTGATTTGAAAGTAACAGGTGCTGTGTATGCCGGCTCCAACGAGAGCAAGGTAGACGCTTCCGCAAAGGCAACCGAGAAAAAAGGGGCGGACGCTGCAACAAAAAATGGGGAAAAGAAAGCAGCGGAGAATGCAGGCGCAGTCTATGAAAAGGGCGAGACGCCGAAAAAAGCAACTTATACCATTAACAAGATGAGTGCCGAGGAGAGAGCGGCCTTGGTTCAGAAATTAAAGGCAGATGATGAGGCCAGAAGAAGCCAGTTATCTACCTTGGTCAGCGAGATGCTTTCCAAACAAGGCAATGTATCAAATCTGGCACAGATGTTTAAACCTGAAAATTTGCAGAATGTCACCATGGCAGATATTCTGCAGGCAAAAGAGGATATTTCCGAGGACGGCTACTGGGGCGTAAAGCAGACCTCTCAAAGACTTTTCGACTTTGCCTCTGCTCTTGCGGGAGATGATGTGGAGAAGATGAAAGAGATGCAGGCAGCTATGGAAAAAGGTTTCAAGATGGCTACTAAGTCCTGGGGAGAAGACCTTCCGGGTATTTGTAAGGACACGATTGATGCTGCCAATAAACTGTTTGATGAGTACTATGCATCCAAGAATGCAGTAGAGGAATAAACATATGAGAAGAATCAATTTTGATATTTCTTCCTTTTTTAATAAGCAGTCCGGTGGGGATGCCTTTGGTTCTATTAATTTGAGTGACTATGCGTCCATCAAAAACGGAACCTACGGCAAACTGTTAAAATCCTATTACGGAACACAAAAGAAATCCCAGTCGGTAAGCAGTACCACGGAGACCAACAAGAAAAACCAAGTGGATTTGGACTCCAACGGCCTTACGAAGATGAAAAAGGAAGCAGATGCCTTAAAGACAGCTGCAGAGACCTTAACCAGCGCAGAGCTGTGGAAGCAGGAGCAGGGAGAGTACAATAAGGACAAGATTTTTGCTGCGGTCAAGGATTTTGCCAACCAGTATAATGCGACACTTTCCCAGTCCGATAAGGTGAGCTCCAAGGATATTGCCCAGACTGTGGGTTATATGACCAATATGACAAACACCATGTCAAAGGCTTTGTCAGCAGTCGGCATTCAGGTGGAGGCCAACGGAAAGCTTACAGTGAAAGAGGAGGAACTGCAGAAGGCAGATATGGGCAAGCTTAAGACCTTGTTCAAGGGCGTAAGCTCATATGGTGCGCAGATTGAAAACAAAGCCGGCGAAATCTCGCGGGATGCGGTGATGAATTCTTCCATCTACGGAAGCAATGGCACCGTGAACAGTTCTCTGTCAGGATTGTTTAATAAGTGGATTTAATTGTTGTTTTTGGTATGGCGTTTTAGGAAATGTACAAATTCCTTGAAAGTGCTGGGGGTCTTGTGCCGTCCTACAGAAGTTCCATTCAATGTATGGCTTTTGTGGTCGGTACCAGGCCTCCGGCGGCTGAACTGTAGCCTTGTTTTTTGGTAGGTTGCGAAAAAGGGGATTGCATTTCGTAGCGTTATGTGCTATATTATCGAAGTGACATAAATGACATGCGCGAGTGGCTCAGCGGTGGAGCACCTCCTTGCCAAGGAGGGGGTCGCGG
>CAMAHO010000219.1 GCA_945834545.1 uncultured Lachnospiraceae bacterium
ATACCATAAAGACAATAAAGACACCCAAAGCTATGCGAGAAGGGCAGGTGATTTATCTGGACCAGCCCTATGAGGATGAGCAGCATGGAGTCTTTATGAAGCTGTCGGAATCCAGTTGTCAGAAAACCTTGACAAGATGCATACAAGCTCCCGGTTCAGAGACAGGCGGAAGCTCGGATACGGGAAATGGATCGAATGCAGGCAGCGGTTCGGATGCAGGAAATGGCTCGGATACAGGCAATGGATCGCAAGGTGGACAGGGCACCGCTTCTGACAACAGTTCAACCAATTCGGGCTCCGAAACCACGCCCGATAATACACAGAACAACAAACCGGGAAGTGCGCAGGACAACAAACCGGGAAATAATCCGGATAACACCCAGGACAGCAAGCCGGGAAGTACCCCGGATAACTCACAGGGCAATACATCAGGGCTGACACCTGAAAATAATTACGATAACGAGAAGGACTACCGTTACACCATTCCGGTTTCCCAGGCTGGTACCAAGGTGGCTGCTTATCAAGGTTGCAACTTCTATGAAGATGGTAGCGGCAACAAGCGCTGCTACAAGGATAACGGCGTTCCTATCATCAACGAGTTCAAATGTGACGGCACTTATACCTATTACTTCCAGATGGACGGTACTTGTATGAAGAGTCGCCTGACCTACCATCCCGATGGAGAGCATGTCATCTACCTGGATGAAAACGGACACGAGGTGTTCAGCAATTTTGCCAATGTAAAGCAGACCATATCCGGGCAGGCCGTGGATGACTTCTGCTTCTTTGATGTGCACGGCTATCTGTATGTGGATGTTGTGACCTTCGACCTAACAGGCACTAAGCTCTACTATGCAAATCAGTGCGGCGTCATGGAGCGAGGCAAGTGGTTTGAGTTCTCCGACATCTGCAAGTGGGCCGACGGAAATCCCTTCGACAAAGCAGGCGGCAAGTACGGCTACGCTACGGAGGACGGCAGCCTTATGACCAACACCGCTACGTATGACTGGGAAGGCAGGCTGTGCTATATGCAAGGGAATGGGGTAGCGAAGTACTAAACCAGGGATATTACACTGCGTGGAGGGAAGGCTATGAATAACAGAAAGTTGTATCGAGGGAGACTACTAGGACTGTGTCTTGCGGTGGGGATTTGTTGTGTAGGTATGCAGAAAACCTACATAGCTCAGGCTGCAGATAACAATGATGGTTGTCTGTATGAAGGTGGATATATCCCATCGGAGAAGGACTATAATACATCCGTGGTGGCGGAAAATAGCAATAATCTGCTTTATGCCACCGAACCGGAAAGAAAATATGTTAATATAGACGGATTTCCAGCTATTCGAAACCAAAATCCCTATGGAACCTGCTGGGCATTTTCTTCCTTGGCATTGACAGAACTATCCCTTCTGAAGCAAGGATATTCCGGCAAAGACTTGAGCGAAGAGCATTTAGCGTATTATACCTATCACACAGCCGTGGATCCTATGGGGTTAACGGCAGGGGATACCACGGCTCTGAGTGGCTCAAGTTCCAGAGCTGCCTTTTTAGAGGCCGGCGGTAACTATGATATGAGTATGGTTACTTTGGCGAATTGGAAGGGAGCGGCAGAAGAGAGCAGCTATCCTTATGGAGGATATGTAAACGGCACAACGACTTACACCACAAACGATGCTTTCGATTATGATGTAGCCCATTTGCAAAATGTGTACCGGGTTAATATCAAGCAGAATCAAACCCTGGCAAAACAATTAATCCAGGAATACGGAGCACTTGGAGTAGCTTATTTCCATAACGAGACCTATTATTCGGCGACTCATAATAGTTTTTATGGAGCTGATAATCCGCAGAAAACCAATCACGCAGTTTGTATCGTGGGCTGGGATGATGATTTCCCGGCAGCTAATTTTGCAGGTTCTACAAAGCCAACTCAAAACGGAGCCTGGCTGATTCGTAATAGCTGGGGAGCTAATGAGAGCAATAAGTATAGTTATGGTGGCTATTTTTGGATGTCTTACCAGGAGCCCTCGCTCTGCGATACCGGATATGCGTTCACCGCAGTGTACAAGGGACAGGAGGGCTACTATGACAAAAACTACTATTACGATGCAGCCTTACTAAGTGGCGAAATGCTGTTGTCTGCTGAGTCAAGGATAGCCAATGTGTTTCGAATTACCTCCGATCTAGAGGAATTGAAGGCAGTCAGCTTTGAAACCGGTTCCGCGAATGTAAACTACACCATATCCATTTATCAGCTGAAAGATGATTACTCCAATCCGGAGGACGGGCTTAAGCTTGGCCAAGTCTCTGGTAGCACCACCTATGAAGGCTTATATACCGTTCCCTTACCAGCGGGGATTCCGTTTACCAAGGGCACTTACTTCTCGGTCGTAGTAACCCTTCATAGTGCAGCAAATATTTGCATCGAATATAGTGCAGAGATAAATTGCGATGGAACGAAGGTTTTACATTCTGTTGCAGCAGTCACTCCCAAAACCAGTTACTGTGGATACCCTTATGGGAATTCTCAAATATATTGGTCGGAGAGAGCTAGTTCCGGTGGAGGTGATTTCCGACTGAAAGCTTATACAAATGTAGTAACAGATACCAGTAAAGTGGCACCGACAAGTATCCAGGTGACAAGCCCGAAACTGACTCTGGGAATTGGGAAGACCATGCAGTTAAGCGCGCAGGTTTTGCCGGACAATGCTAGTGATAAGAAGGTGTTCTGGAGTAGCTCCAATACAGATATAGCTACTGTTTCTGAGGATGGAACCGTCACGGCTTTGAGCCCCGGTAAGGTGACCGTCTCTGCCCAGGCCAGATTAGGAAATGCCGTCGGCAGTGTGGAAATCACTGTGACAAAAGCTGAGTTTTGTGACTCCCAGGGCACTGTAATCGAATATATTTCGTTTTTCCCCCAGGAAAATAAGGAACTGACTCTTCGGATTCAGCCAACGAAAGAAACCTATTTCGGAAGAAATGTGACTTGGTCAGTGGAGAACGGAAGCATAGCCTCCATAGACCAAAATGGTAAGCTTACTGCCAAAGCAGTGGGCAGTACTATAGTAACTGCAGAGTACGGCGATATGAAGGCTCAAATGAAGGTTTATGTCATCCCGAAAGTAAAAGCCTTCGTGGAGGGGAACTACTTTCAGGTAGAGTGGGAGAGTTTTTCAAATCATCATTGTAAGGTAACCTATGAGACAAAAAATGGACAAAAAACATC
>CAMAHO010000220.1 GCA_945834545.1 uncultured Lachnospiraceae bacterium
GTAGCTGACACCTATTGCCGTGATCAGTACTGCCAGCGACGAAGCTGCCTTACGAAGCGGTTTATATGCTATTCGTTCAATGAGAACTCCTAAAACAGTACATACAATGACGGAAAGCAAAATACCAATCACCGGAGGTAACCCTAAAGTACTGCAGACAGTAAAGGTTGTGTATGCACCAATCATGATAACGTCGCCGTGTGCGAAATTAAGCATCTTTGCAATACCGTATACCATGGTGTAGCCAAGCGCAATTAATGCGTAGATACTTCCCAGACTGATACCGTTTATTATGTAGGTTAAAAAACTCATTAGCCCCTCCTATGTCATCGGAAACTTCTTGTTTCCGGCCCTTCTAATGCTCAAATTTAATGTAGAATCGTTGATTTAACATTATCAATTTATTTTATACTATACCAGACAATTTGTAAAGAAAAAGAGGGCTGCAAATTTGCAACCCTCTCTGGTTATAAATCCTATATCACAAGTAGTATCCGATTAATCCATGCTTACATAAGCAGCATTCTGGATAACAACCGCTCTGGGGGACTTGTTAACCTCACCGTCTGCTGTCCAAACCATACCCTGACCGGTAAGACCGTCCACTGTAATCTCAGTCATAGCTGCTTTCAGCTTATCACAAATATCGGAGGTAGACATATCAGGTGTTACACCAGTCTTCTCAATCAATGCCTTAATGATGTAGATTGCATCGTATGCATCTGCTGCGAACTGATTAGGAGTATCGTTGAATTTCTCGTTGTATGTAGATACAAACTTAACAGTCATATCATCCTTCGCATCAGCAGCGAAAGGAGTTAATAGCATAACACCTTCTGCCAAGGAGATGTCAAAGTTCTCCATACTTAAGATACCATCCATACCATCTACACCAAACCACTTAGGAGCATAATTCATAGCCTTTGCCTGCGCAAGAATCAAAGAAGCCTCCTGATAGTAAATGGGAAGGAATACTAAATCAGCACCGGCATCCTTTGCCTTCTGAAGCTGTACAGTGAAATCTGTTGCGTTATCTGCGGTAAATGCCTCAGCAGCAACAATTTCAATATTCTCTTCCTTAGCACCTTTTACAAAGCTTTCATAAATACCGCTGGAGTACATTGTGGAGCTATCGTAAATAACTGCAATCTTGGTACCAAGGCTGTTCTGCGCAATATACTTAGCAGAAGCAGCACCCTGTCCGGGATCAGAGAAACATACGCGGAAAGCGTTATCATACTGTACACACTCCACAGCAGAACCGGAAGGAGTCAGCTGGAACATATTATCAGCCTTTGTCTTCTCGGAAACTGCGATACAAGGACCACTGGTTACGGAACCAATTAAAATCTGAGCCCCCCAGTCCTTAATCACATTGTATGCATTAACTGATTTCTCTGCATCATGCTCATCGTCCTGGAAGTTAAGCTCTAACTTATACCCGTTTACTCCACCAGCAGCATTGATTTCATCAACAGCAATCTGAGCTGCATTCTTAACATTCTGTCCATAAATTGCAGCTGCACCGGTGATAGGTCCGATACCACCCAGCTTAAAAGTATCACTACTGCTACCAGATGTGCTTGCACTGTCAGAACCACAAGCTACCAATGACAGGGTCATAACGGAAGCCAATGCAAGACTTAAGAATTTTGAAAATTTTTTCATAATCTTCATCCCTTTCTTTTCTCCTCGTATTTGTCCTTTTGGACGAAAACATAATACTCTCATTCTTTTTTGTTGTCAAGAAAAAAGGGTGGGGACAGGGGTCATATGTACCTGTCCCCCTGTCCCCGTTGACTTACGTAGACCCTTGTAGACTCATATTGTCATTAAATCTTGAAATACTCTATCGCATCAATCATAGTATCATTGATTGCGCGCATCTCTTCTGTGGATGCCTGTGTGTCAGTACAAGCCTCTGTAACCTCCTGACAGGAAGCTGCTACTTCTTCGGAAGAAGCACCCATTTCCTCGGAAATTGCACTAAGATCAACAATGCTGGCGCTTAAATCAGACTTTATTTCATCTAAGGTATCTGCCATGCTCCTAATCTTTTGGATTTCAACAATAGAAGCTTCAACTGACTGGGATAAAACACCGAACTTATTATGTGTCGCATCAATATCCTTCTGCGCATTATTAATGATTTCAAATACTTTCTCTGCAATCTCAACTGTCTCACCGGAAAGCTTTGTAACATTCTCAATGATACTTTTAATCTCTTTAGCTGATTCAGCTGAAGAATCTGCCAAAGTTCTGATTTCATCCGCAACTACCGCAAAGCCTCTGCCGGACTCTCCAGCTCTTGCAGCTTCGATAGATGCGTTTAAGGATAAGAGATTTGTCTGCTCTGCAATGGATTCAATAGCCACAACTGCCTGTGAAATATTCTCAACAGCGGTATTGGTCTCTTCTATTTTAGAAGAAATACTGCGAATTGCCTCCACGGTAACACTGGACCCCTCATAGACTGAGTGCATACAGGTATTCGCCTGGCTGTTGGCATCTTGTATTGTTTGGGATGCATCTAAAAGTATCTTGACATTGTTATTCAAGTCTTCAATATTTTGTTCCAAAATGACAGATTTGGAAGCCATACCTTGTGCGTTTTCTGCGATGGTCTGAGAGGTTGTTGCCACTTCAACAATAGCTTCGTTAATCTGCGTAACAGATTCTACATTTTTTGCCGTTTTATCATCCACATTGATGATTGCGGTATTAAGAACAGTTGCAGAATCCTTAACTTTACCGATTGCTTCCCCCAGAGCCTTTTCCAATTTATTTACACTGTTAATAATGGATACAGTTTCGCGAATTGTGGATTTAGCATCACATGTTGCAGTAATATCACCGGTACTGATAATCTCAATGGACTTTGCAACCTGTGAAAGAGGTTTCGCAATAATCTTTGCAAAGAAAATCGCTAAAGTAGCACAAACCACAAGACAGATGGCAAAAATAGTAAAGGTTGCATTTTTTATAAACTGTACTGGTGAAAGGGCATCCTTTTCGTCAGCTGTCAATACTGCGATAAAGGACTCATCATTACCTACATAATAGGAGGCATACTTCATAACACCTTTATACAGATAATCCACACAATCCGTTCCCGGATGCTCTCCTGCTTCCAGCTTGGAAAGAACCTGCTTAATCGCTGCATTCTCCACGGGATTTCCTATCTTTGATTTATCCGGATGGCTAAGCATGGTTCCCTTATTA
>CAMAHO010000221.1 GCA_945834545.1 uncultured Lachnospiraceae bacterium
ATTAAAAGACAGAATGAAAATAAGAAACAAGTTCGATAGAAATAGGAAACAAGTTTTACTTGTTTCCTATTTTAAAATATGGTACAATTTGCTTATCTGAAAATCTTATTGGGTAGTTCACCCGGGGCGATTCGGTCCTTGATTTCACAGAAAATTTTAATTGAACAAGGGAGGGATGCCTATGAGGGTAGAATTTTGGACTCGCAATTGTGTACCTTGATTGTGAAAGTAAGTTTCAATAAACAAGGAATAGATAGTTGACAAAATCGAACAAATGTTTTATATTGTCTCATAGAAGAACGTTTGTTCTCTGTAAAGGAGAAAGGTATGGAAAGAGAAGAGAAATTAAAGGCTTTAGATGCCGCACTTGGACAGATTGAGAAACAGTATGGTAAAGGGACTGTTATGCGCCTTGGCGATCCCGCATCCCGTATGAATGTTGAAACAATACCCACCGGTTCCCTGAGCTTAGATATCGCTCTTGGGTTAGGTGGTATTCCCAAGGGAAGAATTATAGAAATCTATGGACCTGAGTCCAGTGGTAAGACCACGGTAACCCTACATATGATTGCTGAGGTACAAAAGCGAGGCGGTATAGCAGGCTTTATTGATGCGGAGCACGCGCTTGACCCGGTATATGCAAAGAATATTGGTGTCGATATTGATAATCTGTATATCTCCCAGCCTGACAATGGTGAGCAGGCAATGGAGATTACGGAGACCATGGTTCGTTCCGGCGCTATGGATATTGTAGTAGTGGACTCTGTTGCCGCGTTGGTTCCCAAAGCCGAGATTGATGGGGATATGGGTGACAGTCATGTTGGCTTGCAGGCCCGACTGATGTCTCAGGCATTGCGTAAGCTGACTGCAGTCATCAGTAAGTCAAATTGCACGGTTATCTTTATTAACCAGTTGCGTGAAAAAATCGGTATTATGTTTGGAAATCCCGAGACAACCACAGGTGGTCGTGCATTGAAGTTTTATTCCTCTGTGCGCTTGGATGTACGCCGTATTGAGTCTCTAAAGCAGGGTGGAGAAGTAATCGGTAGCAGAACCAAGGTAAAGGTTGTAAAGAACAAGGTAGCACCACCGTTTAAGGAAGCTGAGTTTGATATTATGTTTGGAGAAGGAATCTCCATGGTAGGGGATATATTAGACCTTGCAGCAAGTGTAGATGTGGTTGTGAAATCAGGCGCCTGGTATGCCTATGAGGGAGATAAAATCGGACAAGGCAGAGAGAATGCAAAACAGTATCTCAAGGATCATCCTGAAATGTTAGCAGAAATTGAATCCAAGGTTAGAAGTCACTTTGGGTTAGTGGAGAAAACGGAGGAGTAGACTGTTTACAGAGTAGTGATTCGGGATAGTCCGTTTACAGAGCAATGGTCTGGAATAGACTGTTTATAGAGTACTAGTCCGGGAAATCTGTTACAGCCCAAATTAAGAGGATTATGGTAATTACAAAAATAGAGGAAATCTCTTCCTCTCGTTGTAAGGTTACTATTGATGATGTATTCGCCTTTGTATTATACAAGGGCGAATTGCGTTTCTATAAGCTTGCACAGGGTAGAGAGATTAGCGAGGAATGTTTCCAGACAATTAATACAGTAGTATTGCCCAAAAGAGCGAAACTTAGAGCTATGAATCTGCTGGCTAAAAGGGAGTATTCAACTGTAAAGTTAAAGGAGAAACTGAGGGAAGGATACTATTCCGAGAGTGTTATCAATGAGACCATTCGATTTCTGGAGGAAAACCATTTTTTGGATGATTTTCGTTATGCGGAATGCTATATTTCTCAATATGAAAGCTCCAGAAGCAAGCAAAGAATACGACAGGATTTAATGAAGGTGGGAATTTCAACAGACTTGATTGAGAAAGCTATGCTCCAGTGGGAGGACAAAAACGGTCCAATAGATCAACAGAATCTTATAAAAGAATTATTGAGAAAACGAAAATATGATCCGCATGAGGCGGATTTTAAGGCAAAACAAAGGGAATTTGCCTTCCTTTTGCGCAAAGGGTTTACGGCGGATGAGGTTCGAAAAGCACTTGACATTAGTACATTTTCAGTTTAGAATTTATATGTTGTGTAATTGCTTGATATATTTACATTCTGTTGATATATAACGACATTTTATTTTATGTCGTATGCAAAATGTACAATGAAAATTAAATAAGGAGGTGCTCCTGTATGGTGACAACTTTGATAGTTGCAGCAGTTTGCGTTCTTGTTACAGCTGTCGTTTCCGTATTCGCTACAAAGGCCTACTTGAAGAAGGTGTCGGATGGGCAGATTGGAAATGCTGAGGAGAGGGCTAGAGCAATTATTGATGAGGCTTTGAAAAATGCTGAGGAGAAGAAGCGCGAGTCCATGCTTGAAATCAAGGAAGAATCTATTCGTACCAGAAATGACCTTGATAAAGAGATTAAGGAAAGACGTGCGGAAGCTCAGAAATACGAGCGAAGGGTTCAGCAAAAGGAAGAAAACATCGATAAAAAAGCTGATGCAATTGAGAAAAAGGAAGCAAGCTTAGCGGCTAAGGAGGAATCCCTCAATCGTATGAAAGAGGAAGTTTCCAAGCTGAATGAGCAAAGAGTACAGGAACTGGAAAGAATTTCAGGTTTAACCTCTGAACAAGCAAAAGACTACTTATTGAAAATTGTTGAAGACGAAGTAAAACATGAAACAGCCGTGATGATCAAGGAAATGGAGAATCAGGCGAAAGAAACAGCGGAGAAAAAAGCAAAGGAATATGTGGTATCCGCGATTCAGAGATGCGCAGCAGACCATGTTTCTGAAACCACTATTTCTGTAGTTCCCCTTCCGAATGACGAAATGAAGGGTAGAATTATTGGTCGAGAGGGTAGAAATATTCGTACTCTTGAGACACTTACAGGTGTAGATTTAGTAATCGATGATACACCGGAGGCAGTATTATTATCAGGCTTTGATCCTATCCGTCGTGAAGTGGCAAGAATTGCCCTCGAAAAGCTGATTGTGGATGGAAGAATTCATCCCGCTCGCATTGAGGAGATGGTTGAGAAGGCTCAAAAAGAAGTTGAAACCATCATTAAAGAAGAGGGCGAAGCTGCTACACTGGAGGTAGGTGTACATGGTATTCATCCTGAGTTGGTTCGCTTACTTGGCAAGATGAAGTACAGAACCAGCTACGGACAGAATGCATTAAAGCATTCCATTGAGGTTGCACA
>CAMAHO010000222.1 GCA_945834545.1 uncultured Lachnospiraceae bacterium
CCCCGAGACCACCCGGAACCACTACATATCCTTCTGAAGCTTCTCCTGCAATTCACTTTTGCTCATGTAGCCAATATAGTTTGCTACCACCTGTCCATCCTTGAACAACTGCATATTGGGGATGCTGGCTACACGATACTTCTGGGCTAAAATCATATTGTCGTCTGTATCGCACTTACCCACCTTAAGCTTGCCGTCAAACTCTGCTGCAATTTCCTCCAAAACCGGTCCCATCATCTTGCAGGGACCACACCAGTCTGCATAGAAATCTACCAGCACAGGAATCCCTGACTGCAATACCTCTGTTTCAAAATTTTCTGTCGTAATCTTCACTTCCATCTCGTTCTTCCTTTCTGTTCTTTCTAATTTTGAATTTTCCTTAGTATTTACCCAATAATCAATTTTCCATACTCTTTCTTCTATCTGTAAATAATGTACTTACAGATCGGATTCCCAATAGACGAGAATTTTTCCTCGTATTCCGTCATCACGTTGCCTTCCATCAGTCTCTCGTCGTGGTGCAGATCAAAGGTGACCTCCTCTGCCTTCCAGCCCGCGGGCTCCAGCTCTTCTAAGGCAAAGTCAAACAAATCCCGATTGTCTGTCTTAAACTCAATAATGCCGTCTTTTTTCAGAATCCCATCGTAGCGCGCCAAAAATTGCCTGGAGGGCAGTCTGCGTTTAGCGTGTCTGTCCTTGGGCCAGGGATCCGAGAAATTCAAATAAATCCGGTCTACCTCCTGCTCTCCAAAGACCTGGCAGATATCCTCTGCGTCCATACGAATAAACTTTAGGTTTGGCAGTGGCTCCTCCTCCATCTTCTGTATGGCTCTGAGCAAAACGCTGGAATATTTTTCTATGCCCACGAAATTGATCTCCGGATGGGTCTTGGCCATTTGATATATAAACTTGCCCTTCCCCATTCCAATCTCTATAAACAGCTCCCTATCGTTGCCAAACAGCTCATGTTTCCAGGTCCCCGGGCAGGAAGGCAGCTTCTCCTCGGGCACCACATAAGGACTTTCCGCAATGACCTCTCTGGAGCCCGTAATATTTCGCAATCTCACTTTTCTCTACTCTCCTTCCATGTTTGACTGTTATTTTACCATAATTTAGTGTATAGTAAAAGAGCAGAAATTATCGTTCTTCAGAAAAGGAAAGAAAATCCATGCTCCACAAGAAAATATACCGAACACTACTCTTGTTTCTGCTCTTATGCCTTATTTCCTCCCAAGCTATAGCTGCTCCCACAGCCCAGGAGCGACTTGAGAGCAATAGAGCAAAAACTGTTGATACCAATATGTTGGAAAACTGGCCTACCGGACCGGTAGTGGGTTCCGCCTCCGCCATCCTAATGGAATTAAAGACCGGAACCATCCTATATTCCAAAAACATACACGAAAGGCACTATCCGGCCAGCACCACAAAAATCTTAACAACCCTGATAGCCGCCAACCGCTGCAGGCTGGATGAGGTTGTAACCTTTTCTCACGATGCCGTGTTTAACACCCCAAGAGACAGCAATCACATTGCCATGGATGTGGGCGATACCCTAACCATGGAGCAGTGTTTAAACGCCATCCTCATCCGCTCAGCAAACGAAGTCTCCTTCGCTGTGGCAGAGCATATTTCCGGCACCTCCGAGGAATTTGCCCTTCTTATGAACGAAGAAGCGAAAAAGCTGGGTTGTGTGGATTCTCACTTCGTCAATCCCAACGGGTTGCCGGACGAAGAGCACTATACCAGTGCCTACGATTTGGCTAAAATAGGACAAGCCTTTTTTGCCAATGACATGCTGTGTAATATGTCCATCACCCCCAGGTTAATTATCCCCAAGGAAAAAGAGGATCTGATTGAAAACAATAAAATGGAGCTGATTCCCGGCGGGAAGCGTGCCTATGAGTTTCTTACCGGCATCAAAACCGGCTACACAGATGTAGCTCGTTATACCATCACCGCTGCCGCTGAGAAAAACGGCATGACCTTGATTTGTGTGCTTATGGAGGATGAATATCCTGCGCTGTACGAAGATGCTGTGGCTCTTTTCAACTATGGTTTCAGCAACTTTGACCAGGTAACGATTGCCTCCCTGGAGACAAAATATAATATTGATAACCAAGGGCTGTTTTATAGGGATAATGACTTATTTGGCAGCTCCTCGCCCATATTATCCTTGGATAAAACCAGCACCCTTATCCTGCCAAAAACCATTGACTTCAAGGATGTCACCTCCAAACTGATTTACCTGGAGGGTGACAAAGACCAGGTCGCCAGGGTGGACTACAGCTACAAGGATGTACCCTTGGGAAGTGCTTCTATCCAATACGCCAGAGGCTCTGAAAAGGGCTATTCCTTTGAAGAAGTAAAGGAGACGGAGGAACCGAAAAAGAAATGGAATACCTCCTTTATCTTTATCAATATTCTTACGGTCCTGGGTGTGGGACTGGGCATCGTGGTTCTAGCCATCCTTGTCCTGTTTGGATACGCCTTTACCAAACGATATCACTTTAGTTTTCCCGGACGAGAGCGGCGAGCCTGGAAGAGAAAGCACAGGCGTGCCAGAAAAGCAGAGGTGCGAAACGCCAAAAGGCACAGCAGGCAAAATCACAAAGAACACATAAAAAGACGCAGAAGATATTAGTCCTCTGCGTTCTTTTTCTTCTTTAAGCTCTTTAAATGTTCTTGCTTTTTGATAATCTCTTCAGCCTGGGAATCCGTTATCCGCTTTGTAGTCTTCACCATGAACACCCCGTCCCCAGCCTTATGAATTCGATTCTTCCCTTTGAAAAAACCATGTTCACTGCAATGTGCAAGGCATACATAATAACGTCCGTTTTGTGAAAACCATTTCACCCGCTTCCGCAGATTTCGATGGCACAAATAACACTTACAGGACGCCACTTCCCGATCCTTAAATGCTGCCTGTTTATCCGGAAACACTCTGGAAATATACTTTTGATAGGTAGGAAAGTCCACCTTCACCTCACTGGCTCTATCTGCCGGAGGACTATACACATCATAGGAAACATAAGCCAAAATCTCAGGACAGGCTTGCAGTAAATGTAAAAAGACTTTCGCTGTATAATACGCATCACTGAACGCCCGATGAAAGGGAATATCCTTTTCCATGTTCAGCTCATCAACCACATGCTCCAAGGACTTCCTGGCCCTGCCGTCTCCTGT
>CAMAHO010000223.1 GCA_945834545.1 uncultured Lachnospiraceae bacterium
CTCCTTTTTGTAGGAAACCGCTACATTACCGCAAACATTCTTATAAAACAGCAATGGATCTACGATGCGGAAGGTATACTGACCATGACATCTTAACGTCGTATCATAATCCAAATTTACCTTGGAATCTACAATACGGAAAGGGATGGGAGTATTGGTTCCAAACAGGTTGTTCATAAGCTCCCTGGTGTTGAAATAATACACTCTCTGGTCCTTCCCCGGATTTCCCCCAAAACTAAATCTTTTCCCGATTGTTTTAAAGCTCTCCAAAATACTGTCTTTTAATTCACCGGCAAACAAGCTGGGCTCCGTAGACTGATCATAGGTATATTCCCCCGGCAAGGCACAAAAGTCAACGACCTCACCCTGATCCACAATGATCATACACTGCCCTTCATTTACAGCGATGATGGAGCCATTGGATATAATGTTGTCAGCTCCTTTATTGTTATTTTTATTCTTCTTTTCCCCTTTTAGCACCAAGATATCATCCGGTATTGCCTCGCAGTAAAAATATTCTCTCCACTGATCTGCCAAAAGGGAACCAATTGATTCCTTTGCAACTTTAAGTAAACCCATCGTCCAAATACCCCCTTAAGAAGTTTTTCGTGTATATGTATTCATTGTAACAAATATACTCTCATTTCTCAACAGGATAGTAGGAAATTTTATAAGCATTTTATAATAGATTGCTTATTGTAAAACGAAACCTTCCTATTTCACTTTACAATTTTCGACAGATTAGGTAAACTGTAATGGAATAGAATGATTTTGTGAGGTTACTATGGGAAAGAAAGCCACAAAAGCTGCTGACAATATGTATTATTTAGCAAGAATGGAAGCGGCTTCAGAAAATGAGGAATTAACCAGCCGTGAGAAGGCTGCTGAACTGTTATCCATTGACAGGACACGCTTAGCCAGAATTGAACTGGACACCATCTCTCCATACCCGGAAGAGGTAAAGTCTATGGCTGCCTGTTATAACACTCCGGAGTTATGTAACCAATACTGTGCAAGAGAGTGCCCTATCGGGAAAGATAGTGTAAAGGAAGTAACCATCGACGATTTTGACCGTCTCTCCCTTAAGGTATTGGGGTCTCTTAAAGATATCGAGCATCTGCGCTCTACTCTTATCGCTATTTCAGAAGATGGTAAGGTTAACGACTGGGAACGAAAGGACTTCGAAGAGATTCTCTCTACCTTGGAAAAGATTAGTACCAACGCAAATGCCCTTCATCTTTGGGCAAAAAAGAATATTCAGGCGAAATAAGCAACAATAGGGACGGAGTTTTTTGCTGCTCAAATTGTAAATTTGAGCAGCAAAAAACTCCGTCCCTATTGTTGCTTGCCTCTTCGAATAAGTTCTATGCACATCCTACCATTATGATAGGGGCACTTCCAAGGTCCCGCTATCTCCCGCTCTTTATATGGAATTCCATTTTCATCCACTTCCCAAAACCATTCACTGCCGGGTCGATTATCAAATAGATATGTTTTGCAGAAATCCCAGATATGCTCCACTGCTTCCAGATACTCTCTTTTGGTAGTATCCTTTTCATATGCATTCACAAATCCAACCATAGACTCTGCCTGTATCCACCAAATTCTATGTCTGTTCACAATACCGTTCTCACATTCATTCAATACAGAATGTCCATCGTATCCCCTTTTATAAACTGAATCAGTCAAAGCTGCTGTGACCGGAGATATCTTTGTGCGGTATTCCTGCAAATCCAGAACTTCCACTGCTCTGTCTAACAACCATGAGGCTTCAATATCATGCCCATAGGACTGCAAGTCGATAAGGGTATGGTATGAGGCATCAAAAAACACATCCAATCTTGCTAATTCTTGACTATAAATCTGGTTTACAAAGATATCCAGTATCTCGCATAAGCTCCCTTTAACCCTGTCATCGCGTGTAATTTTATAAAGCTCCGTGTATGCCTCCAGCAAATGAAGTGCTGTATTCATAGTTCTATGAGCCAATACATTGTTCTCCGATAAGGCCTCGTTGGGAATCTCCTGAAAGCATTGGTCAAACGCCTCCATATATCCTGTTTTATCTTTACACTTTGTTTCAATACACTGAAACAACAAAAGGGCAAGGTTTTTTGCTTCTTCCTCCTTTGAGGCTTCATAATAGGCAGACAATGCATAGACAGCAAAGGCCTGATTATAAGTGTGCTTCATAGTATCGAAAGGTTTCCCATCATAGGTTACCGACCAATACACGCCACCATACTGCTTATCCAGACAATGCTGTAGTAAAAAAGAATAGGCGTGACGCGCTGCTTCCAGCAGCTTAACATCCTTTAAGACTGTATAGGCACTGGAAAAGAACCATAGGATTCTGCTGTTTAAAATACAGCCCTTTTCAGCTTCCTTATGTAATACCAGATCGTTTGACATGAACCCATAAAAGCCTCCGTAAGTATCATCTCGAAGCTTTAGCCAAAAAGGGATAATGACATGTTTTAGGTGTTCTTCTATTTCACGAATTATGATAGACATTGCATTCCTTTCGTTAAGTTCATAGCGAAAACTACAGTATCTCTTCCATACCAATCTTTTGCGGAACCAAGCCACAGCTTTCATAAAAGGCTATTGCTGAAGGGTTGCAGCTCCACACATTCAAAGTCACATTATAGCAACCAATTTTTTTCGCATACTCCTTCGTATGGACATACAAAGTCTTTCCAACATGACAGCCTCGCAACGTTTCATCAACACATAAATCATCGATATAGAGAGTTTTAATGTCTGTTAGGATAGGATTGTTAATGGCCTGCTTCAGGACACAAAAAGCATAGCCTAATACCATATCGCTCTCATCACAAGCAACAAATATTGGTCTTGTATCATCGTGAATGATTCCTATCAGTTCCTCGTCCGAGTATTTTCTTCCTATCTTAAACAAATCCGGTCTACCCTTTTGATGAACCATATCGACCTGCAACAATAACTCATGGATTCGAGGTATATCTTTCTCTTCTGCTCTTCTGATGTTCATTTTGCTTCCTCTTATTTTTCAATCAACAAGCTCTTTCCTGTCATTTCCACTGGCTGTTCCTCATTTTTCGTTTTGCACAAGGCACGAGTCCTATCGACTATCTGTGCA
>CAMAHO010000224.1 GCA_945834545.1 uncultured Lachnospiraceae bacterium
TCAGCCTTGGAGACATCCAGAAGCTTCCTGGGTGTACCGTTGGGCTTGGTAGTATCCCACTCAATCTTCCCTTCATAGCCAACCACCTTAGCTACCAGCTCAGTCAACTCCTTGATGGTAAGCTCCTTGCCGGTGCCGGCGTTAACAGTTTCATTGCCGGAGTAATGATTCATCAAGAAGACACATAGGTTAGCCAGGTCATCCACATACAGAAATTCTCTCAAAGGAGAGCCATCTCCCCAGCAGGTGACTGTATCCAGTCCTGCCTCCTTGGCCTCGTGAAATCTGCGAATCAAAGCAGGTAACACGTGCGAATGCGTTGGGTGATAGTTGTCGTTGGGGCCGTAAAGATTGGTGGGCATGACAGAAATATAATCTGTACCGTACTGTTTGTTCAAATACTCACAATACTTAAGTCCCGAAATTTTTGCCAACGCATAGGCCTCGTTGGTAGGCTCCAGGGAGCTGGTCAATAGACAGCTCTCCGGCATGGGCTGAGGTGCAAGCTTTGGATAAATGCAGGAGGAGCCTAAGAACTCCAGCTTCTTACAGCCATTCTTCCATGCACTGTGAATCACATTCATCTCCAAAATCATATTGTCATACATAAAGTCAGCCAGAGCAGACTGGTTGGCAACAATGCCCCCCACCTTGGCTGCTGCCAGAAACACATATTCCGGTTTTTCCGTAGCAAAGAACTCTTCTACAGCATCCTGACGAGTCAGGTCAAGCTCCTTGTGAGTCCTGGTGATAATATTTGTGTATCCTTGTCTCTCCAATTCCCGGACAATAGCGGAGCCCACCATGCCCCGATGTCCTGCCACATAGATTTTCGCGTTTTTTTCCATCTTCGTTTATGTCCTCTTTTTCCTATTTACTTCACAACACCCTTCTCCAGATATTCCTCCAGATTCAGCCGGATGTGTTCCTCTGCGCGTTCTACAGCCACCTTCTCCATATCGTGCTTTGTCATCAGCTCTACCAGCTCCTCAAAGGAAGTCTTGGTAGGATTCCAGCCAAGCTCAGTCTTGGCCTTGGTAGGATCCCCCCAGAGATTGACCACATCCGTCGGACGGTAGAAATCAGGGCTGACCTCCACAATTACTTTACCGTTGGCTTTGTTGATACCCTTTTCGTTCAGGCCTTCTCCCTGCCACTCCACTTCAATGCCGGCATGATGGAATGCCAAGGTAGCAAACTCTCTGACGGAATGCTGTACTCCGGTGGCAATAACGAAATCCTCAGGCTTATCATTCTGAAGAATCAGCCACATACATTCCACATAATCTTTCGCATAGCCCCAGTCACGAAGGGAATCCAGGTTACCCAGATAAAGCTTTTCCTGCTTTCCTTGAGCGATGCGTGCTGCAGCGAGGGTAATCTTTCTGGTGACGAAGGTCTCTCCTCTGCGCTCAGACTCGTGATTAAAGAGAATTCCGGAGCAGCAGAACATATTATAAGCCTCCCTGTACTCCTTCACAATCCAGAAGCCATACTGCTTTGCCACTGCATAGGGGCTGTAAGGATGAAAGGGAGTTGTCTCGCTCTGAGGAACCTCCTCCACCTTGCCGTACAGCTCAGAAGTGGAAGCCTGATAGATACGGCAGGTCTTTTCCAAACCACAAACTCTGACTGCCTCCAGGACGCGAAGCACACCGGTAGCCACCACATCAGCCGTGTATTCCGGCACATCAAAGGACACCTGCACATGGGACTGAGCCGCCAGGTTGTAGATTTCATCCGGCTTTACCTCCCCAATCAGCTTCACAAGGCTAATGGAATCTCCTAAATCACCAAATTTCAAATGGAAATTTGGAGTCCCTTCCAAGTGAGCAATACGCTCTCTATAGTCAACAGAAGAACGGCGAATCATGCCATAGACCTCATAGCCCTTCTCTAACAACAGCTCTGCCAGGTAACTACCATCCTGCCCGGTCACACCGGTGATTAATGCTCTCTTCATCTAAATTTATCTCCTTTTCATAGGCTATTTCTTAAAAGCAAGATAGCCTGTCTCTCTAGTATATGCCGATTGTAGCTTAGTTTAATACAAAATCAGATACACAGTGTTGACTATTTTTTGGACTATATTGACTTTTCCTATCAAGGGCAAAAAAATACTCACCTCCGACATTTCGTACTTCGGAGGTGAGTGTAACTTTTCTGCGCAGCCAAACGCAATCCATTTCTATATCTTAAAATAAGGCAGGTTTAATCTCTCGCAGGCAGCTTCCAACACCAGGTGTAACATTTCATAATATCGATAGCCATATTTCTTGCCCACTGCTTCATAGACGCTTCCATCCATGATTGCGGGTACCGGATTTACACCGGCAAAAATCAGCTCTCCGGTAGATGTCATCCTAAAATCAAAGCAGCAAAGGTCCCTGATGCCCAGGTTCTTGTAAAGAATATTTACAGGTTCCTCAAAGAGGTCCCTGGTCTCCTTATCCGCGCGGTAATCCCAAAAATAGATGCCATCTCTGCCGATGAAGCCTCTTCGGTAATGGGGCTTGGTTTCAACAAAGGTAATGTCCCAGAGGGGTATGGACTTGGTATCAATATAAGGTACTTCCATGTCCATAGCAAACTTAAATTCCTCACAAATCACATCATCCTGATACCGCTCCATGAGATCTTCCGCCTTCTTAGCCGCGTCCTGGGGATCATAGCACAGTATGATCTCGCGACTATTGATTGCATAATTTAGCTGAACGCCATAGGGAGGCTTCAAGGTACTTATTTTTTCAGCCATATCCTCCGTATTGGGATAGGATAGTAAAACACTATTCGGTGTATTTATGCCGTGGCTTCGCGCAACCATCCTGGTTAGGTACTTATTAGAGGCTAACGAAAGGCCAAAGGCGTCTGAACCAATGTAGGGAATCTTGTAATCATCCAAGATAGCCGGCACACTGTTCCCCCGGTTTTGAGCGGTTATGCCACCTATGGTGTTTAACACGATCTCGCAATCGAAGGTTCCATCCATGAGCTGCTGCATCAACTGTCTCTCATTGCCAATGAGAGTAACTGTGTTATCTGTCTTTTCCAGTTCTTTTTTGATGCAATGAATGTCCTCGATTTTTCTAAAGTCGTTGAACTTCTTTGCTCTCTC
>CAMAHO010000225.1 GCA_945834545.1 uncultured Lachnospiraceae bacterium
TTCGAGCGCAAAGCACCGAAGGTGCGGCTTTGCGAATGGGCGTTGGCTGAACTGTTTGCATTTTATCTCTCTGTTTTGTATAATTTGGAAAAGGAAACATAGCGGAGGTGCCTTACATGAACAAGGAATATGAAAAGATCACAAATTGTGTTGATTACATTCGTACAGTAACAGATTTTATCCCCAAAGTTGCCCTAGTCTTAGGCTCCGGTTTGGGTGAGTTTGCAGAAACGATTCAGGTTAAAAAGGAAATCCCATATACAGAAATTCCGGGATTCCCGGTCTCCACTGTACCAGGTCACGACGGAAAGTTTATCTTTGGTTATCTGGGAGAGGTTCCCATTGTATGTATGAAGGGAAGAGTTCATTATTATGAAGGTTACAGCATTTTCGATGTGGTGCTTCCCATTCGAGTGATGAAGCTATTGGGAGCAGAGATTCTATTTCTAACCAACGCTTCCGGTGGTGTGAATGCATCTTATCAGGCCGGGGATTTTATGTTGATAACAGATCATATTTCACTCTTTGCCCCCAATCCCCTGATAGGACCCAATATGGAAGAACTGGGAACCAGATTTCCGGATATGTCTGAGGTCTACAGCCTGGAGTTACAGAAGAAAATCAGAAGGTGTGCTATTGAAAACGGCATTGTTCTGCGAGAGGGAGTCTATGCACAGGTTACCGGACCTTCTTTTGAATCACCTGCTGAAGTAAGGATGTTGCAAAAGCTTGGATGTGACGCTGTTGGTATGAGTACGGTGGTGGAAGCAATTGCCGCCAGACACGCAGGAATGAAGGTTTGTGGTATCAGTTGCGTTTGCAATCCCGGAGCAGGTCTTAGCCAAAATCCGCTCAGTCATAAAGAAGTACAGGAAGCTGCAGATAAAGCAGCTCCGTTGTTTAAAAAACTGGTACAGGATTCCATTCTGTTATTCTAATCTGTTGGACAAGATCCCGGATGTTTAAGAAAAAGAGGTAGAGCATGGAACAACAAGAGAAACAAGCTTTAGCAAGAGAAGCCTTATCAGCAAGAAAAAGAGCCTATGCACCCTATTCCCAATATCGGGTAGGAGCTGCTCTTTTGGGTACAAATGGGACGATTTACCTTGGATGCAATATTGAAAACAGCTCCTACGGAGCAACCAACTGCGCTGAGAGAACAGCCTTTTTTAAGGCTGTTTCAGAGGGGTGCCTGACCTTTAAGGGCATTGCCATAGCCGGAGGTCCTAAGGAGGAAGAGGATAAGCTTAGTGATTATGCATATCCTTGCGGCATATGCAGGCAGGTAATGGCAGAGTTTTGCAAAGAGGATTTTGAGATTTTGGTTGTAAAAGCCGCGGATGAATTTGAAACCTATTCCTTAGGGCAGATGTTGCCAAGCAGTTTTACAGGAGATAAATTAGGATGAATATACGATTATATAATGCAAACATTCTCACCATGGAAAAAGGGAAAGAGATGTTTGAAGGGGAAATATGGATTAAGAATGACCGCATAGCATTGATTGCTTCGGATGCATTCCTGCGGGAAGCCAGAGGAGAAGCAAGCCTGCCGAAATGTCATTTTGATATTCAGCTGGATTGTGAAAAGAACCTTCTTATGCCTGGGTTTAAAAATGCTCATACCCATTCCCCTATGGTCTTTTTGAGATCCTATGCGGATGAATTGCCCTTGGATACTTGGCTTCATAAAAAGATATTTCCGGCGGAAGAAAAGCTTACCGACAGTGCCATTTATGAGTTTACCAGGCTGGCTGTGCTGGAATATCTGGCAAATGGTATTACCTCAGTTTTTGATATGTATATCTGTCCGGAGGCTGTGGCAGAAGCTTGCATTGATACCGGTATGCGCTGTGCGTTAGTCTCCGGCTTGAATGACTTTACATCCTCGCCGGAGCAGATGGAAGAAGAATATCTGAAATACAACAAAATACATCCCTTGATTTCCTATCAGATGGGCTTTCATGCTGAATACACCTGTGGGAAGGACCTTTTGTATCAAGTATCTCAGTTGGTACACAAATACCATACACCAGTGTATATGCATCTTTCGGAGACGGAGAGGGAGGTGCTTGAATGTAAGAAAAAATACGGCATGTCACCGGTCGTATTTTTAGATTCTCTTGGACTGTTTGAGTTTGGAGGAGGCGGATTTCATTGTGTTCATGTGTCGGATGAGGATATGGAAGTCTTAAGACGACGCCGTATCCATGTGATAACAAATCCGTCTTCCAATTTGAAGTTGGCCAGCGGAATTGCTCCGATTGAGGAATTTATGAATCGGAGAATACCTGTCTCTATTGGTACGGACGGGGCTGCAAGCAACAA
Source organism: uncultured Lachnospiraceae bacterium (assembly GCA_945834545.1). Taxonomy (GTDB): domain Bacteria; phylum Bacillota; class Clostridia; order Lachnospirales; family Lachnospiraceae; genus Acetatifactor. The sequence continues at coordinate 2,328 of CAMAHO010000225.1, forward strand.
TAGTCTAAATTTGTTTAAGGAGATGTATCTGGTCAGTGCGTTAGGAAAACAGAAAACAGGGAATGCTGCGGCCATTCCGGCTTCTAAGGTATTGCGAATGGCTACTGTACACGGGGCAAAGGCTATGGGGCTGTCGAAATGCGATACTTTAGCGAAGGGAAAACAGGCAGATATTATCATGGTTGATCTGCAAAAACCGAATATGCAGCCCATGCACAATCTGGTGAATAATCTGGTTTACAGTGGAAGCACAAACATCGTGAAAATGACTATGATTGCAGGAAAAATCCTGTATTATAACGGTGAGTACAATATTGGAATTCGTCCTGCTCAGGTCTATGAAAACTGCAATCGGGAACTAAAGAATATGCAGTTAGGAGAAGAGAAATGACTTCAATCTTTTTTTGGATAGCAGCCCTAAGCTTTATGGGAGTTGTTTTTGTGATCAACCTTGTTCGGTCAAAAAGATACGTAGCTTTGGAAAAGCAGGCCTTAATAGAAAACTACGGTAAGAAACCACATATTCTGAAACCGGAAAGATGGGATTTCCTGGATGGCTATTTTAAGAGACATCAATCCCAGATACCATTAGACCAGATTACCTGGAATGATTTGGAGATGGATGCTGTTTTTGCAACTTTAAATTTTACCCACTCGGCTATTGGAGAAGAATACCTGTATGCTCTGATTCGCAACAATGAGTATAGAAATCCTAGATTGGAAGAGATGGAAGAAAAAATCTCTTATTTGATGACTCATCCTGAGGAAAGAGGACAGCTGGAATAT
>CAMAHO010000226.1 GCA_945834545.1 uncultured Lachnospiraceae bacterium
GTGATTCTCAAGCATTGGAAAGAATAACTCCCATTTCGGATTTGTGTGCCTGCTATGGATTTGTATATTTATATGCAGACGCGCTTTCGCTCTAATCGCACCGTAGCGGTACGTAAGCGAGCAAAGTACGCTCGCTAAGGACCGACGGTGCTACAAGGTCTGCATACAAATATACAAATCCGTAGCAGGCACACAAATCCGAAATGGGATAAGAATAACCACCGATAAGATAAGCATCTTTTCGGTGGTTAGAAAATCAGATGGAGTAATCGAGCAAACCTAGCCTTTGATTGTGGTGGTTGACCAGGTCCTCTAAGGTGATTTGATCTATAACATCGTTTACAGCGTCATAGAGCTTCTGCCATACCCACAAGGTATCGCATATATCTGCTCTTTCACAGGTATTTACATCACTCTCCAGACAGGAAACGGGAGCCAGGGAGCCTTCGGTCAGGCGGATAATGTCCCCAACGGTGTAATCCTTTAAGGCCTTGGTAAGCAAATACCCTCCCTGGGCGCCTCTGATACTGCGCACATAGCCGGCTCGATTTAAGATGGATATAATCTGTTCCAAATACTTCTCGGATACATTCTGTCTGCTTGCCATGTCCTTTACCTTGACACACTCTCCTCCGGAGTGCAAGGCCATATCCAGCATAACTCGCAGGGCGTATCTGCCCTTAGTTGAAATCTTCATACATTAATCCTCCGTAAACATAGGTGAGGAGAGATATCTGTCCCCGGAATCCGGCAACAGGGCCACAATTACCTTTCCTTTGTTTTCAGGGCGAAGTGCCAGCTTCTTGGCAGCATAGATTGCCGCTCCTGAGGAAATACCCACAAGGATGCCTTCCTTTTGGGCTATGGTTCTTCCACCTTCGAAGGCCTCCTCTGTTGTGATGGTCAGAATCTCATCATAGACATTTGTATCCAGAATAGATGGAACAAAGCCTGCACCGATTCCCTGAATCTTGTGAGGACCCGGTTTACCGCCGGACAGCACCGGTGAATCCTTTGGTTCAACGGCAACGATTTGGATATCCGGGTTTTTTGATTTTAAAAACTGTCCCACGCCGGTGATGGTACCGCCGGTTCCCACACCTGCCACAAAGATATCAATATGTCCGTCTGTATCCTCCCAGATTTCCGGACCGGTTGTACTTATATGAACTGCCGGATTGGTGGGATTATCAAACTGCGCCAGTATCACGGCCCCGGGGATGGAATCTCTAAGCTCCTCAGCCTTTGCTATGGCTCCCTTCATACCCTTTGCGCCTTCTGTCAGTACCAATTTTGCACCGTAAGCCTTGAGCAGATTTCGCCTCTCTACGCTCATGCTGTCCGGAAGTGTCAGGATGGCTTTATATCCCTTGGCAGCCGCTACGCTGGCTATACCGATGCCGGTATTTCCACTGGTAGGCTCAATAATCGTAGCACCGGGTTTTAAGATACCCTTTCTTTCTGCGTCCTCTATCATATTCAATGCTACACGGTCCTTTACGCTGCCGGCAGGGTTGAAATATTCCAGCTTTGCATAAATGGTTGCATCCTCTATTCCCTGTGCTTTGCAAAAGGTCTCTACCTTTAGAAGTGGGGTGTGTCCAATTAATTCAGTTGCTTTGTTATAAATCTTTCCCATAGCTATACTCCTTTCAAAGCTTGATATCATTCATTCAAATCCTACTTATCCCATAGGAATTAAACTAATCATATATCAATATGTGTCAGATGTCAATAAAAGAATGAAAGGAAAATTCTCATTGCAAAACTGAGTACCGGGGCGGATGCGAAATCCTGCTATGAGAGAAAGCAAGGGAGGTCAAATAAAACGACCTCCCTTGTACATACAAATCCCTTCCTCAAAATGAAGGGTATCCAGTTTTAAGTAGCCTTCCGGCGTTTTGCGGTATAGCTCAATGACGCCTACAGTCTGTCCGCTGGTCATAAGCGAAGTATTCCCCTGCTGCAAATCAGGTGATTTGTAAAGGATGGAGAATAAGCTTCTTCTGGGACAACTGATGGAGCATTTTATCATCGACTTTTTATTGCAGGCCTTCATCTGCCAGATGATACGCTTGTTGGTTTTCTTTTTATTCCACTTGACGCGGCTAAACGAGAAGGGGCGAGCAAAGGAAAATTCAAAATCTTCTCCGGTATAGGTAAGCTGTAAGAGAAGCTTGGGTTTTAGCTGTAACCCCAAAAACCTGGTGTAGCAGCCGTCAGCAGCAAAAGCTGAATACTTTAACTCTTTCCCGGTTTTCTCGCTGAAGAGCCGATTTGTAGCAAATTGCAGCCAGGGTTGCTGGTATTTTCGGCCCCAATGCTTGTCCGCGTAACCGTTGCAGGTTTCGGGCGAAATCTCATAGGTTTCACCGTTTATCACCACAGTACCCTGATACTGCGACTTGATTCCTTCACCGTGCCAAAAGCTGTCCAAGGCATTCAGGGCAGTAAAAAACGGACCGGAAATAGCACCGGTATGGAAGGCAATGTTTTTGCGAACGGAGAGGTCCCACTCCATAGAGCCGGAGTCTGTAATACGGGAGCTGTCCATAGCCTTTCTGTCGGAAATCCAGACAGAGCCGGACAGATGGGTTTCACTAAAGGAGCTTTCACCCATCTTTACATAGAAAGGGTCCTTTGTCATACGAAGGGCTGTGATGGGGTAGAAGGCATTCATCTGTACGCCCTCGTTGTCCTGATCCGGAAAAGCACCGGCTTTGATCATACAAAAGGAAGCAGAGTTTCCCTCTAATACGATTTTGTTGTTTAATATGCCGGGATTCAATAGGAAGTATTCCACAAAAAAAGTCCTGGTAAGACCATTTTCGGCGCAGGTACCGCGAAAGGAATGCCACCAGCGCATATAGCCCTTCTTTGCCAGGCTGCCGCGAAGCATATATGCATTTCTGGAAACATCAGATAAATTCATTATCCATACCCCGAATCACCATAATTTGTAGAATATGACTTCAGTCTACCACAAGATATTGTTTGTGACAAGTATGTCAGAGGATGTTTTCGACAAAATTGTAACAGTTCAGCCATACCAGGAGTCGCCTC
>CAMAHO010000227.1 GCA_945834545.1 uncultured Lachnospiraceae bacterium
TGGTATTGTTAAAGGAAGACTGAATATGTGCCTGTCCGCGTTCAACGTTTTTCTTGACACGCTTCTTTGTTACTTTCTTTGTTGCTGCAACTTTCTTTGCCATTTTAAACTAACCTACTTTCTCATACAAATTAACAGTTTCTCAATTATTTCTTCTTGTTTGCTACAGTTCTCTTAGGACCCTTACGTGTTCTTGCGTTGGTCTTTGTCTTCTGTCCACGAACAGGAAGTCCCTTACGATGACGGATACCACGATAGCATCCAATCTCCTGCAGACGCTTGATGTTGAGTGCGATTTCTCTTCTGAGATCACCCTCTACCATAACGCCTAACTTGTCCATAGCATCACTAATTTTCTTTACCTCGTCATCGGTAACATCTCTTACTCTGGTATCGGGATTTACGCCAGCTTCTGCCAAAATCTTGTTAGAAGTTGCTCTACCGATTCCATAGACATAAGTTAATCCGATTTCGATACGTTTTTCTCTAGGTAAGTCAACACCTGCGATACGAGCCATTTACGTTTCCTCCATTTTCTCATGTGGTTCTCACTCACATGTTGCGCATTTGGTCTGTTTGTTTTTTGCGCATTTCAATTTGTTACTAAGTTGATTGGGGCTTTCACCCAATCGGACGTTCATCCGATCTTTCCGCAAGCTTTTCTTGCAGTACCAACAAGTAATCTCCCGTAAGCTCCATCTCATTTATATGATAATCGATATTTTGTAAAATCAAAATATCGGTTCAGCCGCTCATACAAACAGACAGGAACCCACATCCTTACTATCTTGAATAGTAAAGGTGGCGATTATCCCTGTCTCTGTTTGTGCTTTGGATTTTCACAGATTACTCTGATACGTCCTTTTCTTTTAATGATTTTGCATTTTTCGCAAATTGGTTTTACTGATGATCTAACCTTCACGTTAAACCCTCCTTTCAAAAAAGACCGTTTTACATTATAGCATAGCAATATCCTCAATGCAAGAGGAAATTTTATTTATCTCTCCAGATGATTCTGCCCTTGCTTAGGTCATAGGGAGATAACTCTAAAGTCACCTTATCACCCGGCAAAATACGGATAAAATTCTGACGAAGCTTGCCACTGATGTGTGCCAGCACCTTATGTCCGTTCTCAAGCTCCACCTGAAACATGGTGTTGGGCAGCTTCTCAACTACAGTTCCTTCAATTTCAATCACATCACTTTTTGACATACATTCCTCCATATAAATTTCATTCGGTTTCGTTATCTGTGTTCCTTCTATTGGCTAGTATACTACCGGGATTGTTTGGTCAAGTCGTGGGAAACAATCCTCCGGTATCCTTAGGGCATGGTCAGAATCTCCGGTTCGCCGTCCGTTATCAGAATCGTATTCTCGTAGTGAGCTGACAACGAACCATCCTCCGTCACCACCGTCCAATCATCATCCAGCCATTCCACATCACTTCTTCCCATATTGATCATAGGTTCCACTGCCAAGGTCATGCCCGGGCGGAGCAGAATGCCTTTTCTCTTCTGGGCAAAGTTGGGAATCTGGGGGTCTTCGTGTAGCTTTGTACCGATTCCGTGCCCCACCAAATCTGTAACTATTCCGTACCCATAGCGACTGATGGATGCATCAATGGCGTTGGATATATCGTGAAGATGATTCCCTGCTACAGCCATCTTAATCCCGTCAAAAAAACTCTGCTTGGTTCTCTCAATCAACAGCCTTGCCTCCTCGGAAATCTCGCCAACGCCGAAAGTCCTGGCCATATCTGAGTGATAGCCTTTGTAGATTAATCCGGCATCCAGGCTGACAATATCGCCCTCCTGCAAAATGTGCTTCTTATGAGGGATTCCATGTACCACCTCATCATTTACAGAAACACAAATCGATGCAGGATATCCGTTATAATGTAAGAAATTCGGAATACAACCGTGTTCCCTAATCAACCGGTCCCCTATGATATTGATATCCATAGTAGACATCCCCGGTTCCACAGCCTCCTCCATACGATGAAAAACATCTGCCAAAAGCTTACAGGATTCTCGCATCAAAGCGATCTCCCTCTCTGACTTAATTGTAACTGCCATATTGAATATCCTCGATTCAATTAACCTAAAATAGCAACAATCGCATCAAAAACATCCTTCATATCCACAGTACCGTCTACTGTCTTAAGGACATTCTTGTTGGTGTAGAAATCAATCAGGGGCTGGGTTTGCTCATGATATACCTTCAAACGGTTTAAAACAGTCTCCGGTTTGTCATCATCTCTGAGAATCAATTCATTTCCGCAGGTGTCACAGATGCCCTCTTTTTTAGGCGGAATATGCTCAATATGATAGGTTGCGCCGCAATTCACGCAAGCTCTTCTGCCGGACATTCTTCTGACAATGTTCTCATCCGGAACATCCACATTGATTGCATAATCAATGGTTTCTCCCAGTTTCGCAAGGGCTTCATCCAAAACCTCAGCCTGAGGAATGGTACGAGGGAATCCATCCAGCACATATCCGTTTTTACAATCCGGCTGTGCCACTCTGTCCAAGAGAATCTTTACAGTCAGCTCATCAGGTACAAGCTGGCCCTGATCCATGTATTTTTTTGCTTCCATTCCAAGTTCTGTCTGATTCTTAATGTTAGCACGGAAAATATCACCTGTGGAAACATGGGGAACACTGTATTTTTCTGCAATCATTTTTGCCTGGGTACCTTTGCCGGCTCCGGGAGCGCCTAACATGATAATCTTCATGAAATCCATCCTTTCTGATTCATAGAATCCGCGTCTGTTTATACAGATTTATCTTCGTTTATTTGATACCATTTATTCACTTCTCAACTCCTATATCGGATTTGTGTGCCCACCGCGGATTTGTATATTTATATGCAGACGCGCTTTCGCTCTAATCGCACCGTAGCGGTAACAAAGCTGGCAAAATACGCTCGCTAAGGACCGACGGTGCTACAAGGTCTGCATACAAACATACAAATCCGCGGTGGGCGCACAAATCCGATATGGTAGTTTCTTAATGACAAGTATATCCGAATAGCCTAATTACAGGCCATTCGGATACA
>CAMAHO010000228.1 GCA_945834545.1 uncultured Lachnospiraceae bacterium
ATAGCCGGGACACTGCTGACCATTAAACAAGCCGCCATGGTTACCACTGCCAAGTACCTCTTCCATGTTTTCTTACGATTTTTATTCATAATACGGTTCATCCTTTCTTGTAATACTTTTCCGCTGCCACCCAGGTTCATCTTAACCAGATGGTAGGAACCAGGTTCCGTTGCGGACTCCAAAATACAGTTCATATAGTTTTTCTTCTCCTGCTCACTCATCCCCAAGGTAGCCCCCTGGTCACAGCGCATTTCATTTACTTTGATATGCTCCTGATATAGGTAGTATACTAAGGGATTGTACCAATGAAGAGATAACACCAACCAGGATAGCACCTTAAAGAAGCCATCCCTATGTATTATATGCTGGGTTTCATGAGCAATCACTCTGTCCTGCATACTTCGAGTATACTCCCCCGGATTCTTCGGCAAGAGAACTACCTGCTTGAACACTCCCACCACAGCAGGAGATTCCACCTTAGGAGACAAAGCCATGGGTATTCTCTTGTTTCCAACGGTTCTAGCCCCAACGATTGTCATATTCCTTTTCACCCGATGTGAGGTTATCAGAAATATGGTACTCCAAACTGCCAGCACCATCAGCATAACCAGCATCACTACCACAGCACCTACCAGAATACTCCGATGTACCGTAATTTCCCGCAAAAGCTTGCCAGTAGTGACATTCAAACTATCCCTCCATGTGTTAGGTTGAGTCACAATTGTCGAACAATCACCGCGTTTACTAATACCAGTCCTTATCTTAACACCAACCCAAAGCTTCCTCCCCTGGTAAACCAACCAAGGAATCGGTATCAAATACAACAGCATATTCATTCTCAAAAAGAACTGCCGTTGTCTGAGGCTCCACTCATAGGGACAAAACCACTTCAAAAGCAGATATAACAAGATGCATATACTTCCTTCCAGAGCCATAAAGAAGTACAATTTCATTTCTCTTCCCAATCCTCTATGATTTTCTTCAGTTCGGCAGCATCCTCCTTGCTAATCCTACTGCCACCGCTAAAGGCTAAGAGCATTCTGGCTACAGAACCCTGAAAATGCTTCTTCAAAAAGGAATTCGACTCCTGTGAGACATACGCCTCCCTGGAAACTAATGGAAAATACTGTCTATATCGTTTTGCACCCTCAGCTTCAATAAGCCCTTTCTGCTGCATACGGAACAAAAACGTATTTAAGGTCTGCTTTTTCCAGTCTTTGTCCGTATTGTTTTCGAAATGCTCCATTATTTCCCTGAAGCAGAGCGGGCGCCCTTTGCTCCACAACAGTTCCATAACCTCATATTCTGCGTCAGATAATCCTATAAACGACATAAGTCCTCCATTCGATACTACATCTTGTTTTACAAGTATAGCACTCTTTCTTTTTATTGACAATGTGTAACTACTTATCCATGCCCTCATAAATACCGGTACCCAAGAAAGTAAGCGATAGGACAGGCAATCCCATAGTTTGCCTGCCCTATCGCTACCAATCGTTACCACTTCTTCTTGTCATTTATGTTGATTTCTTTTCCCATCTGTACTTCGATAACCTTCAGTTCGGTTTTTGCGACAATGGTATGTTTACTTCCCCTGGGAATGGAAATCACATCTCCCACGGAAACATCACGTTTTTTATCATCCTGAATGACAAGGCCTTCCCCTTCGATGACCGTCCAGACCTCATCGCGATGCTCGTGGCTGTGATAATTCATCTGGTGGCCTGCATTGAGAGTAACCTTGATGGTCATGCTCTCCTCCTCCACATCCAAGACACGGAAGCTGCCCCAGGACTTCTCCGCGAACATAATCTGATTGTCCAGCTTATCCACATACGGCTTGATATGCGCCGACAGCTCCTTGTCAGCTACCAAAATGCCTTCCGGACTGGCGGATACCACCACATCCTTTAATCCCATGCAAAGCACGGGAACATTCAACTCATTTACCACATGAACATTCTCGTTGGTATCGTTTGGAATCACATTTCCCACGCTGGTCTCATTCATAGCTTCGGTCAAGGTATTCCAGGTACCCAGGTCCTTCCATTCACCGCCAAAGCGCATTACCTGTATTTTGTCTTCCTTTTCCACCACAGCATAATCAAAGCTGATCTTCTGAAGGGAAGCGTACTTAGCAAACAAATCCTGATAATTCTTAAAGTCAATTAATTCATGCGCCTTATTCAGCACATACTCTAGTTTGTAAGCAAATACACCGCCATTCCACAGAGCCCCTTGCTCAATGTATTTTTTTGCAGTCTGTTCATCCGGCTTCTCCTTAAAGGTATCCACCATGCTGACTTCCCCTGCGTCCTTGGGAATAATATAGCCATATTTCTCACTAGGATAGGTGGGCTCGATGCCCATGAGTACCAGATTGGCCTCTCCCTTGGCAGCCTGTTCCCCCAGGGCTTTCAAGGCCTCGAAATAATCATCCTCCACATACGGGTCAACCGGGCAAACCACCACTGCCTCATCCCCTTTTACGCCCCGAATATCGTGAAGATATGCTGTAGCCAAGGCGATGGCCGGGAAGGTATCTCTTCTGCAGGGCTCGACACTGATACCCACATCCTCTCCTAATTGGTTATGAATAGAGGAAACCTGTGTCTTCGCCGTAGCGATGGTGACATTGGCATTTGCGTCAACCTTCTTAATCTGGCGATACACCCTCTGCACCATGGACTCATAGTCGCCATCCTTTTCCTTAAATATTTTTATAAATTGCTTGCTTCTGATATCATTGGAAAGTGGCCACAAACGCTTTCCTGAACCACCTGATAATAATACAATGTTCATACTGTTTTTCTCCTCTTCTCTCCTCATCCTTCTTTGTCCATGCAACTGACTTCGTTGGTGACCTGACTGTAGCAAGGACCTGACCTAATTTCTGATCCAGCCTGCCCACCTGCGACGATACTCTTCTGCTGTCATTTCTTCCTTACTACGAAACATCTGCTCCATAGCTATGACATCTCCGATACCGGATTCCACAGCCACCTGCTCATAAGGCTTG
>CAMAHO010000229.1 GCA_945834545.1 uncultured Lachnospiraceae bacterium
ATATTGGGGATTAGCAGGTCAAAGGCGTATGAATGGGTGGTTAGTTCCTATTGCCCGTTCTTGGTAATGCGTATAGGTAGACGAGTTATCATACTTGCAAATAATTTCAATGCGTGATATGAGAGTTTGATGGAAAGTAAACCTGAAGGAAATTAAATAAGAACAAGTTGTTGATATCATTTGATGAAATACTGCCAATAGCGTAATACTACCGGGTGGGTTGTTGGATTTGGAATACTACCAAAATACTACCATATGTGTAGGGCAACTTGATTGTGTGGAAAGTATGGAACTAATGGAAAATTCAATGTAACCAATGGAAGTGGTGGACAAAGGGTATGGGATATAAATTAAGTGAAGATAGCGTGTAAAGTAATGAAATCTGCAGATTAAGAATTTGTAAAGTAATGAATGATATGAGTGAGAGGGATACAGATGGCTATCGAGAGAGTAAGAGAATATTTCAGAACACTGGGTTTGGAGGAGCGCATTCAAGAATTTGAGGTATCCAGTGCAACGGTTGAGCTTGCCGCTCGGGCGCTACACTGCGAGCCAAGCCGTATCGCAAAAACGTTGTCCTTTCTGGTGGGTGACAAGGCAATTCTGATTGTGGCTGCCGGGGATACCAAGATTGACAACGCCAAGTATAAGGCTAAGTTCGCTACAAAAGCGAAAATGCTTGGCTACGACGAAGTAGAAATGTACATAGGTCACGCTGTTGGTGGAGTTTGTCCGTTTGCGATTAAGGAGGGAGTGGCAGTTTATTTGGACGAATCCTTAAAGCGTTTTAATACTGTCTTTCCCGCCTGTGGCAGTAGCAACAGTGCAATTGAACTTACGATAGAGGAATTGGAAAGGTGTGCTAAGCCTGCGTCTTGGGTGGATGTATGCAAGGTAAAGAGTGAATGAAAAACAACTATAAAAGTACAATTTATGCATGCTTTGTGGGGTATACCGTTCAGGCAATCGTTAATAACTTTGCACCCCTATTGTTTTTGACATTTTCAAAGTCTTATCAAATACCTCTAAGTAAAATAACCATGCTGATTACCTTTAATTTCGGAATTCAGCTCTTGGTGGATTTGCTGTCAGCCAAGGTGGTGGACCGTATCGGCTATCGAATTTGTATGGTGTTGGCGCATGTTTTTGCAACGATTGGTTTACTTGGACTGGCTGTTTTGCCGGAGCTTTTCTCCACTCCTTTTTATGGTTTGTTGGCTGCAGTTGTATTGTATGCAATTGGCGGTGGACTGCTTGAGGTATTAGTGAGCCCGGTTGTTGAGAGCTGTCCCACGGAGAATAAGGAAAAGACTATGAGCCTGTTACATTCTTTTTATTGCTGGGGGCATGTGGCAGTAGTGCTTCTTTCAACCTCTTTCTTTTGGATATTTGGGATAGAAAACTGGAGATTTATGGCAATTCTATGGGCTGTTGTACCTGCTTTGAATGCCTTTGCTTTTTCAAAGGTACCTATTGCCTCTTTGATGGAGGATGGGGAAAAAGGCATGGGAATCCGGGAATTGTTTGGAAATAAGGTGTTTTGGATACTGATGCTTATGATGGTGTGCTCCGGTGCCAGCGAACAAGGGGTAAGTCAATGGGCCTCTACCTTTGCTGAGCAGGGCTTAGGCGTGAATAAAACCATTGGTGACCTGGCAGGTCCTATGACCTTCGCTGTATTAATGGGATTGTCCAGAGCTTTTTACGGGAAGTATGGAGAGAGGATAAGGTTGGATAGCTTTATGGTAGGTAGCAGTGTGTTGTGTGCCATAAGCTATCTATGTATCTCAATTTCACCATCCCCATTGCTGTCGTTAATTGGCTGTGCAATCTGCGGTTTGTCTGTGGGGATTATGTGGCCCGGAAGCTTTAGCAAGGCGGCTGCCAGCCTTCGAAGAGGAGGAACTGCTATGTTTGCATTTCTGGCATTGGCCGGAGATTTGGGTTGCTCCGGCGGACCAACTTTAGTAGGTTACGTTGCTGGTTTGATGCAGGATGACTTAAAGAAAGGGATTTTGGCAGGTGGCATTTTCCCACTACTGTTAATACTTGGCATTATGATGTTGAAAAGACGGAACAAGGATGTTTGTAAAGAGCAATAGATTGGGTATAGATGATTCAAATGAGGTAAAACATGAAGATATTACTTACCAATGATGACGGAATCCAGGCAGATGGACTGATACGTTTGGCAAAGGCGGCGAAAAGGCTGGGACAGGTCTGGGTTGTTGCACCGGACGGAGAGAGAAGTGCAGCCTCCCACAGTGTAACGCTAAGACATAGTTTGGAGGTTAGAAAGGTGGACTTCCCGGTTTCGGGTGTGGAAGCATACGCCTGCTCCGGTATGCCGGCAGACTGCGTGAGAATCGGAGTGCTAAATATTGTACCGGGGAAACCGGATCTTGTCTTCTCGGGAATTAATTACGGCTATAATGTGGCAACGGATTTACAGTATTCTGCTACTGCAGGAGCTGCTTTTGAAGGCGCCTTTCAAGGAGTCAGTTCCATTGCTTTTTCTGAAGGAGCGGCAGACTGTCACGAGGTTACCGACCGATATCTGGAAGAAATTATGGATAAACTGGCAACGAAACCTCTTGGCCCGAATGAAATCTGGAATGTTAACTTCCCTGCTTGCAAGGCAGAGGAATGTGAAGGGATTTTGTGGGATAGAAGTGTATCCATGGATGTCTTTTACGCAGACAGATATCACGAAACCAAGGTGACAGACACGATTTCCACTTTCATGGTGGAGGGAATCCGGAATTATCAGGCATCCCAGGGTACGGATTTGCGGGCAATCCTGGAGCACTATGTTTCTGTTGGAATCGCAACCAACATCTCTTAATAAGAATTCACATAAAAAGAAGGCTTGGCATGAAGGCAAGACAATTACAACATGGGAAGAAAAGAAACACAGTAAGCAAACAGCTAACCCTAATCTTTGTTGGGCTGATGGCTGGTGTC
>CAMAHO010000230.1 GCA_945834545.1 uncultured Lachnospiraceae bacterium
AATGGCTTGCAGAAAATTACGAAGAAGAAAAGCCACTTCTTGAGGCTTTTATGAACTTTTCCGAAAAGTATTCCATGCTCATCCATTTTAACGGCAAACAATTTGACCTTCCTTTTGTGGAAAAAAGAGCCAAGCATCACAACCTGGAAAATGTACTGGTTCAAAAAGAAAGTTTGGATATTTACACAAAAATCAATCCCTATCGATTCTTCTGCTCTCTTCCCTCCTGTCGACAGAAGACGATTGAGGAATATCTGGGAATTCACCGCGAGGATGAATTCAACGGTGGTCAGTTAATCGAAAAATATCACAATTATGTAAAAGAACCCACCCCTGAGGTAGGTAGTCTGCTTTTGCTGCACAACCATGATGATTTAATAGGAATGCTGTCTATCCTGCCCATTTTGTCCATTCCGGACCTATTTCAAAATCCTTGTGTGGCGGATAAGGTTCAGGCCAATACCTATCGGGACCTGGAGGGAAATACAAGAAAGGAGCTGTTGATTTCCGTAACCCTGCCTTGCTCTTTACCTGTACCCATTTCCTGCATGGCCCTTGGCTGCTATTTCAAAGGCCAGGGAAACAAAGCTACCATCAAGGTACCTATCATAATCGAAGAAATGAAATACTTCTACTCCAATTATAAAGAGTATTACTATTTACCAGTGGAGGATTTGGCACTCCATAAGTCCGTGGCAAGCTTTGTGGACAAGGAATTCCGTGTGCAAGCCACTGCAGCCACCTGTTATACCAGAAAATATTCCGAATATCTTCCGCAATGGAATTATATGATTGAGCCATATTTCAGACGAGAATACAAAAGCAAAGAGCTCTTCTTTGAATTGACAGACGAGTTAAAAAGTGACAAGGATTTGTTTACCTTGTATGCAAACCACATTCTGCACACTTTAGCCGAGACATACTAATGATAGCGGGGACAACGGGGATCTGTCCCCTTTGCCCCTTGTCCCCGCTCACACCAAAAAAACCGCCAAACGGCGGTTAATTTTTGGTGTAGAAAAAGGAATTATGTCTCTCGTACCCGATGTCCCGGTAATCCGTAATCTGCTCGGTACTACCGATAAACAAAGTTCCACCGGGAGCAAGGCTTTGATAAAAGTTGCGAAAGACCTGAGCCTTTGCCTCTTCCGTGAAATAAATAAGTACATTTCTGCAAACAATCAGGTTACAGTCCTTGGGGTAGGTGTCAAGCAAAAGATTATGCTCCCGAAATTCCACCCTTGCCTTAATCTCATCGGCAATTTTATAGGATGGTCCAACCTGAGTAAAATACTTTTTCTTAAACTCAGCAGGCACAGAAGCAATACTCTTCTCGTTATACAGTCCAACCTTTGCTTTTGCAATCACCTGTTTATCCAAATCCGTTGCAAAAATCTTAATCTGGTTTAATGGCAGATACTTCGAAAAGGCCATGACTAAGGAATAAGGCTCGTCCCCTGTAGAGCAGGCAGCGCTCCATATCCTCAGATTCTTTCCGTACTTGGAAATCAAGTCCGGAATCACCTGCTGGTCTAGCACCTTCCACTGTTCCGGATTGCGATAAAACTCTGAGACATTGATAGTGATGTAATTGACAAACTCCTCAAAAAGGACCTTATCCTTTTTGAGGGCTTGTACATAGTTTTCATAACCATCTATCCCGTGCTTACCTATCAGAGTGTCGATTCTACGTTTCATCTGCTTTTCTTTGTAAGCATTTAGGTCAATCGTAGTCAAACGGTAAATCTCTTTTTTGAAATACTCATAATCGTAAATCAATTTCGAAATCCATCCTTTAATCCGTGATTATTCTTCCTCATCACTATGAGCAGCGACATAGGCCTCTACATCAACAGAAGCTACATCACCTTCCACAGCCTCCTCCTTCTCAGGAGCCAGAAGCTGCTTTATGCTTAATGAAATCTTTCTGTCAGCCTCGTTAAAGTCTACAATCTTTGCTGTTACTTCCTGACCTACCGTCAGAACATCCTCAGGCTTTTCAATGTGCTCTCTGGAAATCTGAGATACGTGAAGTAAAGCGTCAACGCCGTTTTCCAGCTCAACAAATGCGCCAAAATCCGTCATACGAGCAACCTTGCCGGTTACCACATTTCCAACTGCATACTTTGTAGCAGCATCCTTCCAAGGATTCTGGTCGTCAAACTTTAAGGAAAGAGCTATCTTTGTACCGTTAATCTCTTTCACCAGAACCTTAACCACATCTCCTACCTTGAAGACTTTCTTAGGATGCTCTACTCTGCCCCAGGACATCTCAGAGATGTGAAGAAGACCATCAGCACCACCCAAATCAATGAATGCGCCAAAGTCTGTTACATTCTTTACGGTGCCCTCTACGATATCGCCCTCTTTAATTCTGGCCAAAAGCTCCTCTAACTGCTTTGCCTTTGTTTCGGCAATCAGAGTCTTGCGGTCACCGATGTAACGTCTCTTCTTAGGATTGTACTCCTTGATGATAAACTCGATTTCCTGACCCTCGTACTTTTTAAGGTCCTTCTCGTAAGCATCTGATACAAGGCTCACAGGAATGAAGATACGAACCTCCTCAACTACTACACACAAGCCGCCATTCACTACCTGTGAAACGGTAGCCTTTAACACTTCTCTGTTGTTATAAGCTTCCTCAATACGCTTATTTCCTCTGTCGGCAGCAAGTCTCTTGTAAGTAAGTGCTACCTGTCCCTCTCCGTCATTTACCTTTAATACCTTTACTTCCATGGTATCTCCGACCTTGACTACAGAAGGAAGATCAACGCTGGAATCATTGGTATACTCGTTTTTAGCCAAGATACCGTCTGATTTATAACCGATGTTAAGGATGATTTCATCCGGCTTCACATCGATTACTGTGCCTTCAACCACTTCTCCTGTATGTATTGTCTTTAATGATTCTTCCAGCATTTGTTCAAAAGTTAATTCTGACATAATTTTGA
>CAMAHO010000231.1 GCA_945834545.1 uncultured Lachnospiraceae bacterium
CCCAGAAAATTGCCATTGCACGTGCTCTCTACAAAGATGCCCCGTTTATTATTCTGGATGAACCTACTGCTGCTCTTGATCCCATTGCTGAGGCGGAGATTTATAGTAAGTTTGATCAGATTACAGGACATAAGACTGCAATCTATATTTCCCATCGTCTGTCATCCTGCAAGTTCTGCGATGAAATTGCCGTGTTCCACCAGGGCAGGGTTATTCAACAAGGCACCCATGAAAGCCTTGTCAATGAGAGAAACGGCAAATACTATGAGCTGTGGAATGCACAGGCACAGTATTATGCGGAGTAATCAAGTCTGGCCTGTTGGCATAAGGGGAGAGGATGAAACCTAGTCCATAAGAATCGTGAGATAAGAATACCTCACAGAGGAATAATTCGTTTGCGTGTTTTAGGCCTCGTTGCTATAATGTTTCCGTAATATACAATGTATAGAAGAGTGACATAGAACAATAAGAAGCGGAGAACAATGGATTTGACCAACGAATTATTTGAAAAATATGAAAATGCTGAAATTACCATAGAGGAGCTGGGGGATATTCATCCATCCAAATATCAATTGGTGGATATCAGAGATGAGGTATCTCACCGTTATGGTGCCATTCCAAATTCCAAGTGGATAGATGGCTTTATGGAGCAGGGAAGACAAGGGCTTCTGGACCGGGAAATGGGCTACGTCCTTTACTGCATGAAGGGGACTCAGAGTCTGGAAATGGCAGCCGAGCTGCGAAGCCTTGGATATCAGTGTGTCAGCCTGAAGGGTGGATATGGAGCCTATCTTACATCCATTTTTCAGGAGGCAGATGAGGAGAGACAAAAGGAGGTGGAGAAGGGCATCCAAAAGACCTTCCACAAGCGTCTCTTTACGCCCTTTGCCAAGGCAATCAATGAGTATGACATGATCCATGAGGGGGATCGCATTGCAGTATGCATCTCCGGTGGAAAAGACTCCATGCTTCTTGCTAAGCTGTTTCAGGAGCTAAAGAGACACAATAAGTTTCATTTTGAGCTGGTATTTCTGGTGATGGATCCCGGATACAGCGAGATTAACCGCACCCTGATCGAAAAAAATGCCAAGCTGCTTGGAGTTCCGGTGACTATTTTTGAGTCCACGATTTTTGATACGGTGTATGATATAGACAAGAACCCTTGTTATCTTTGCGCCAGAATGAGAAGAGGCCACCTATACAGCAAGGCGAAGGAGCTTGGCTGCAACAAGATTGCCCTGGGACATCACTATGATGATGTGATTGAGACTATTCTTATGGGGATGCTTTACGGAGCCCAGGTTCAGACCATGATGCCGAAGCTTCACAGCACCAACTTCCCGGGAATGGAATTGATTCGCCCAATGTACTACATCAGAGAGGATGATATCATACAGTGGAGAGATACCTACAACCTTCACTTTCTGCAGTGTGCATGCCGCTTTACAGATACCTGTACCTCCTGCAGAGATGATGGGACTTCTGCTTCCAAACGTATGGAGATTAAGAATCTGATTGCCACCATGAAAAAGGGGAATCCATACGTAGAAGGTAATATTTTTAAGAGTATGTACAATGTCAATTTAAGTACCGTGATTCAGTACAAGGACAAAAATGGTGTACGCCATAACTTCCTGGAGGAGTACGACCAATGAAAAGAGAAAAACTGTCACAGGAACTGAAAAACAAATATAGTGCGTTAAAAGAAACCATCGCTGCCTATGAAAAGGTGGCGGTGGCTTTTTCAGCAGGGATTGATTCGACCCTTTTGCTCTTCGCTGCCAGGGAGGCTTTGGGAGACAAGGTCATTGCCATCACAGCTACCTCGTGCTTTTTCCCGGGGAGGGAGGAAAGAGAGGCTATCTGTTATTGCAAGGAGCTTGGGGTAAAGCATGTGCTTCTTCCGGTGGATGAACTGAGCAATCCTGAAATTCAGGCAAACCCAAGGAATCGCTGTTATCTGTGCAAGAGGGATCTGTTTGGAAAAATGAAGGAGCTGGCGTTAAAAAACGGAGCATTAGAGGTGCTGGAGGGCTCCAATCTGGATGATACAGGAGATTACAGACCAGGACTTGTGGCGGTAGAAGAGCTGGGAATAAAGAGTCCCTTGCGAGAGCTTGGCTTTACCAAGGAGGAGATTCGGAATCTTGCAAAAGAATTGGACATTCCAAGCTGGAACAAGCCATCCTTTGCCTGTCTTGCAACCAGAATTCCATATGGTGAGCCCCTGAGTAAGGAGGTCCTTGATCGAATTGATCAAGGTGAGCAGCTGCTAATGGAACTGGGCTTCCATCAGTTTCGTGTCCGGGTACATGGGGATATGGCACGCATTGAACTTTTGCCTCGGGAGATGGACAGGATGCTGGAAGAGTCTGTGCGAAATCAGGTACACGAAGCCTTTCAAAAACTGGGATTTACTTATGTGGCACTTGATTTAAAGGGGTATCGTACCGGAAGCATGAATGAAACTCTTTCCTAGAAAAATAAATGGAAACTCCTTGCGAAAAAGTAGGGATTGTACTAGCATGAAGGTATGAAGAAAACAGTAGAAACGATAAAAAAACAATGGCTGGATGCCTCCTATCAGGAGCTTCATCAGGTGGCCAGGCAGCAGGTCAAACTATATATGGAAGAGCTCAATGTGCTTTATCAGCAGCAGACGGGATATGGTTTTATCCGCTTTATGGAGGAGCGAATGAAACGCCCGGAGAGTATCTATGGGAAGCTTCAACGAAAAGGTTATGAGCCAGACTTTGAAACCGCCAATGAAAAACTCAATGACATCTCAGGTGTGCGGGTCATTGCCTATTGTCTGGGAGAGATTTACTGGATTGCGGATCGCGTTGCTTTGGAAGGACGATTTCCACTTCGAAAGGTAAAGGATTATATTCGCAAGCCGAAGAAAAATGGTTATGAGAGCTATCATATGATTTTA
>CAMAHO010000232.1 GCA_945834545.1 uncultured Lachnospiraceae bacterium
TATACAAAGGGTGCTACCGATAGACGGTTAGTCCAAGTAAATTTAGTAGACAAAAATTGCCGCATAGTTTACCGGACTGGGGCGGCTATTTTTATGTCTTGTGGCTTTCGATGGTAAGCCTAAGTCCGAAAGAGTTCAAACATAAGCTAGGATTTTCTATGTAAACAGATCCGAATAAGTAGTTGTGGTGGTAATTGATTATGAATAATAGAATTTTGAAAGGTATTGCTTTAATCCTCTTTGGAATCCTTCTCTGTGTAGGTGGCCCGGAAGTAAATGATATTATTTTTCATAGTATTCAGGATTTACCGTTTTCAATTCTAGGAATAACTTTAGGAATCGTTGGTCTTGTGATGGTTTTTAGCAATCATGCAAAAGATGAGAAATAAATACCTAGTGAACATAATCGCTGTGCGATGGTCTGCCAAGGCTATGGTGCAGCGATTTTATTAAATATGCTTTGTAGAGGAAAAGGGGATGCCTTAGAATGAATAAAGATTTAACTGTAGGGAAACCACAAACCGTATTATGGAGATTCTGTATGCCATTGTTTGGAAGTATTATCTTCCAACAGCTCTACAATATTGCTGACAGTCTGGTGGCTGGCAAATTTGTAGGGGAAAATGCATTAGCGGCAGTTGGTAACAGCTATGAAATCACCCTGATTTTTATTGCTTTCGCCTTTGGCTGCAACATGGGCTGTTCCGTTGTCGTTTCCAAGCTATTTGGTGCAAAAAAATATAAAGAAATGAAAACTGCCGTTTACACCGCCTGTATTTTCAGTGGTTTTGTTTGCGTCCTGCTAATGCTCTTGGGAATAGTTGGCTCCGGCTTGCTACTTCGGTTGATTCGAACCCCGGAAGAAGTGTTTGCGGATTCGAAACTATATCTGGATATTTATGTATGGGGATTACCCTTTGTCTTCTTTTACAATATTGCTACCGGTATCTTCTCTGCTCTCGGGGATTCCAAGACTCCATTTTACTTTCTTGCAGTATCTTCAATATCCAACATCGCAATAGATATCTTGTTTGTCAAGGCGTTCCATATGGGTGTAGCCGGCGTAGCGTGGGCAACCTTTCTCTGTCAAGGGATTAGCTGCATTCTGGGAATAATTGTAGTATTCGTGAAGCTTGCCAAAATCGAAACAAAAGAGAAATCTCCCATATTTGACATGCAACTTCTCAGTCAGATTGTAGTGATTGCCATTCCCAGTACTCTGCAACAAAGCTTTATTTCTGTAGGTAACATCTTAATACAGGGTATTATCAATGGTTTCGGTGCACCTGTCATGGCCGGATACTCCGCCGCCGTCAAATTAAATAATCTGGTGATTACTTCCTTTACCACACTTGGAAACGGGATATCCAACTATACTGCTCAGAATCTTGGTGCTCAAAAACCGGATCGAGTAAAGCAAGGATTCGGCGTTGGTATCAGATTAGTTTGGATGCTGAGTTTCCCATTGTTTTTACTTTACTTCTTTGGCGGCAATATCGTATTACAACTGTTTATGGACAATCCCACGGAACTTGCCATGCGGACAGGCACCATCTATCTGAAAATCCTGTCACCTTTCTATTTTGTGGTCTCTGCAAAGCTGGTAGCAGATGGCATTCTAAGGGGAGCCGGTATCATGAAAAAATTTATGATATCCACATTAACGGATCTGGTTCTGCGTGTGTTGCTTGCCTTCTGTTTCTCAAGGACAGCACTGGGTGCAACCGGTATCTGGTGTGCTTGGCCAATCGGATGGTGTGTTGCTACAGTACTTTCCATCACTTTTTATCGTAATGGTCCTTGGAAAACGCAAAAAAGATAATATCCGGCTACAGCATTTTTTATTGTGTCCTTTGACACCAATCTCCTGTACCGTGTCAGATATGCTACCCCAAATGCTATGTAGAAAACAGGATAGCTAAGATGAAAATCGCTACTGCATCAAAGTGCAAGCTTCTCTGACATCTCCTCCACAAAAATACCGGTCAGCCGGGGCACAGAAAATCGACTGGTAAACAAATCGCATTTGCATAAAAAGGAAAAGAAAATATGCCTTCCCTGACCGTTTAGGGATTCATAGTTTCCCTGTCCCTTGGCTAAGATGACATCCGCTTGATCCACTGCCTGCTTTGCTTCCTTAGGCAGCATATCATAAATCGTACCGGCTATGGGAAGTCCGTTGGTTATCACCTTTGCCACCTTGTCAATACCCACATAGGCTGCATCTGCAGCGGTAGCGTCATTTAACACCTCCTCCCCACGAACCAGAACTGACAGTTCCATTCCGGGGAATCTCTTGTGTAACTGCTCCAAAAAAAGCTTATCCAACACAATTTCTCCGCAATTATCTGCTATCAGCAGAAATTGTTTTGCGTTCTCACATTGACGGACGAAAGAGGAAAATACCTCCGTTTCCGCCTCGTTCCAGGAAGTTTCCTCTAAAAGAGCTAAAAAAGCCGTCTCATCCACACTATTCATGGCTCCAAAATCAATATAATTGCCTGCCCGTGCATATACCAGAGCCTTGGCAAGGGGGTTGTCATCCCTCTCTATCCTCTGCCTTATATGATTCTCCATAGAAAGTACTAGGTCATTGTACTTTTTCTTCACATCCTCATAGGATGCCTTCCTACCAAAATACGTTTCATACACTTGAGTAAATCGATATACCAGGTACGGCGATGTATCATCCTTGTCACGATTCTTGATAATTTGGCTGATTTCCTCCAGATAATCCGAATTGGTTGTCAAATGCTTCTGCCTGTCAAACAAGCACTTTGCACAGCTTTCCGAAACTCTCATAAATCCTCCCCAGGGGGTCAGGGGGGGACAGGTCCACTTGACCCCCTATGCTCCCTTTATAACTCCTAACAAGGGTCATGGGGGGCAAATGGACCTGTCCCCCCTGACCCCTTGTTACGTTTTTTGCGGT
>CAMAHO010000233.1 GCA_945834545.1 uncultured Lachnospiraceae bacterium
TTGCTATCTGGGGTTTGTGGTTTGCAGCCTTGCTTGTGATAGAAAAAAGCGGCTTCCTCAAGGTGCTGGAGAGGCATAAGATCGTTAGCCACATCTATGTCCTTTTTTTTGTGATTCTAAGCTTTTTGATTTTCAATGCAGACAGCTTAGGTCAAATAGGGCAGGATTTTGCAGCCTTGTTTGGCTTTGGTCAGCTGCCCTTGTTTTCAAGGGAGTTTCTATATCAGCTTCGCAACTATGCAGTCATTTTGCTGCTGGGGGGAGCTTTTTCCACCCCGTACCCAAAGCTTTTGGTTAAAAAACTGCGTGAAAAGAGGATTTCCGGGGAAATCATTTCCTGGCTGGAGCCCATAGTGTATCTGCTGCTTTTGGTACTTGTGACCGCCTATTTGGTGGATGGATCCTTTAATCCCTTCCTCTATTTTCGGTTTTAGGAGGTGCGTATGAAGAAAATGTGGAAAAATGCTTTCCTTTTGGTTCTTACAGGGGGATATCTTCTCCTGTTTTTACTGCTTCAGCTATTCAGTCCCGAAAAGACATTGTCGGATTCTGAGAGGCGGGCCTTGCAGAAAAAGCCGCAGCTGACACTGGACACAATCAAAGATGGCAGTTATATGAAAGATTTTGAGACCTATACCCAGGACCAGTTTCCCTTCCGGGATAGTTTTCGGGGAATCAAGTCCTTAAGCAGCCTGGGCCTGTTTCTGCAAAAGGAAGTGAATCACCTGTATGTGGCAGAGGGTTCTATCTCCAAGGTGGAGTATCCCTTCTCCCAGTCCATGCTGGACCATGCTGTAAATACTTTTCAGGGTATCTATGATAAATTCCTGAAGGATACCAATGTATCCATCTACAGCTGTGTGGTACCGGATAAGAATTACTTCCTGGCAAATAGGAGCGGGCATTTGTCACTGGATTACGAGGCTTTTGAGCAGGAGTTTCACGCCCAAACATCATTTATGACAAATGTGTCAATAATGGATTTGCTTTCCCAGGAGGACTACTATCATACGGATTCTCATTGGAGACAGGAGAGAATACTCCCCATTGCAAAGAGGCTTTGTGAGCACATGGGAGCTTCCCTGCCGTCAGGGTATGATACAATGGAAGCCGGGGTGTATGAGAAGAAGCTGTGGGACAAGCCCTTTTATGGGGTGTATTACGGACAGCTTGCCCTGCCCTTTGCACCAGATGCACTTTACTACCTGACAAGTCCGGTGTTGGAGAGGGTTTCGGTTACCAGCTATGGCACAGGAACGGCAAAGCCCTCGGTGGTGTACAATTTGGAGAAGGCAGAAGACAAGGATCCCTATGAGCTGTTTTTGTCCGGAGCTGACCCGCTGATAACTATTGAAAATCCTTTGGCAGAAACCGATAAGGAGCTTGTGGTGTTTCGAGACTCCTTCGGCAGCAGTCTTGTGCCGCTTATGGTGCCGGCTTACAAAACCGTCACACTAGTGGATATCCGGTATCTGCAAAGCGAGTTTCTGCCCTATTTTGTGGAGTTTGATTCCCAGGATGTGTTATTTCTGTACAGCACCGTGCTGTTAAACAACAGCCTGGGCTTGCATTAGACACATAAATTCGTGATATAATGAGCGTTAGCGAGCAGGAGCAAGCAAATATTGTTCATAGCGAGCGGCGAATGGAGATCACAGGCTTTGCCTGTGATATAATGAGCGTTAGCGAGCAGGAGCAAGCAAATATTGTTCATAGCGAGCGGCGAATGGCGATATTATAATAGTTGAATTTCGGCTAAGGAGGTTTGTATGAGTCAAACAAAATCCCGTGTTCTGTCCTACGATATCCTTCGTATTCTGGCAGCCTGCAGTGTTGTACTTTTGCACTGTGCTGCCCAATTCTGGTATACAGACCCCGTGACAGAGTGGAATTGGAAGGTGGACAATGCCTACGACGCAGTTTCCAGAATAGGCGTTCCGCTGTTTGTTATGATTAGCGGAGCCTTGTTGCTTGGGGCAAAGGAGGCCCCCTCGGCAAAGAAGCTGTTCACAGGCAGAATTTTGCGAATGGCCATTATCTATGTTTTCTGGAATGCCGTATATGGTTTGTACTCCTGCTCTCTTTGGGGCTTTTCTTCTCTTTCCCTGAAAGAAGCTGTGAAGTATATGGTAAACGGGAGCTACCATCTGTGGTATTTACCCATGCTTTGCGGCCTCTATGCGTTAACTCCCATTCTGCATGAACTGGTGCACAAGCTGGAGAAAAAGACCTTGGAGTATTATTTCCTTTTATTCCTTCTGTTTCAGATTCTCCGCACCACGGCAGCCGCTCTCTTTGTTGAAAGTGCATTTTGGCAGACGCAGTTCGGACAGTTGGAAATTCCCATGATCTGCTCCTACATATCCTATTACCTATTGGGATTCTATCTTGCAGAATATGGTTTGTCCGAAAGGTGGTTACATAGGCTCGTCTGGGGCATACTTCCTGCTGCACTACTAAATATTTTGGGCAGCTGTTTTTTAAGCCTTCGCTTAGGAAATGCCAGGGCAGAATTATTTGATTCCTTTAGTCTGGGCACCGCCTGGCTAACCATAGCGATTTTCTGCCTTGTGACACAGCGTTTTTCCGGCAGAATGACCCAATCGCGGCTTATAGCTGAACTATCACAGGACACCTTCGGAGTCTATTTGATGCATATCTTGGTCATCCATCTGGTGAGTCACTTGGGCATTCACTCGCAGATGATTCCCAATGTGTTGGGTATTCCTCTGCTAGCCCTAATCAGCTTTTCTGTCAGCCTCTGTGCAGCTGCACTTTTAAGGCGTCTTCCACGAATAGGGAAGTATCTTTGTTGATAGCAGGGCACCGGGTTCCGAAATAGCAGGGCACCGGGTTGGCTGGACGCATAAGTAG
>CAMAHO010000234.1 GCA_945834545.1 uncultured Lachnospiraceae bacterium
TTTCTCACGCCTGCTACTGATTCTGCATAATTTCCTTGTTTTCTTTTACTCTCCCTCCTTTGGTTTCTCTTGTCTGCTACTGATTCTGCTAAGTTTTCTTATTTTCTTTTACTTGCTCCCCTAGAGTTTCTCACGCCTGCTACTGATTCTGCATAATTTCCTTGTTTTCTTTTACTCTCCCCCTTTGGGTTTCTCACGCCTGCTACTGATTCAGCTAAGTTTTCTTATTTTCTTTTACTTGCTCCCTTGGAGTTTCTCACGCCTGCTACTGATTTGTCTAAGTTTCCTTGTTTTCATTTACTTGACCCTTTTGAGCCCTTTTGGGCTTCTCTCGTCTGCTACTAATTCAGCTGGATTTCCTTATTTCTTTTACTTCCTCTCTCTTGGCCTTTTACACCTGCTATTAGACCGCTATTGAACGGCTAATGTTTCACCTCTACCCACTAGCTTTAAATAGTTGTATAATATGGTATCACCAAACTGCAACCATACATTTAATAAGGGAAATTCTATGAACAAAATTTATTTTGACAATGCAAGTACAAGCTTTCCAAAGCCTCCGGAAGTCGTTACTGCCATTACGGACTACTTGTCTAATAACGGCTGTAATATCAACAGAGGATGCTATAATTTAGCTTATCAAACGGAAGAAATGGTATTTGAGTGCAGAGAACTGTTGAATGAATTATTCCACGGCCCGGATCCAAGGAATGTGATTTTCGCCAAAAACATTACAGAAAGTATCAATGTCATACTCAAAGGGTATCTTAAGCCGGGGGATCATATTATAGTGTCCTCTATGGAGCACAATGCTATTATGCGTCCTCTCGTTCAACTGGAACAGCAAAATGTGTCATTTACTCGCATTCAATGCGACCATAACGGAGTTTTCCCCACAGAGGAGCTTCCTAAAGCAATTCAAAAAAACACAAAAATGGTGGCAGTATTGCATGCTAGTAATGTCTGTGGAACGGTTATGCCACTTCAGGAAATCGGTAATATATGTCTGGAACACAATATTAAATTTCTGGTAGACAGTGCCCAAACAGCCGGCAGCCTGTCTATCGATATGGAAAGCATGCACATAGATGCCTTAACCTTTACCGGACACAAAGGTTTACTGGGTCCTCAGGGCATTGGTGGTTTTCTCATTACCGATGAAATGTCATCCCTCATAACCCCTCTGTTAGCTGGTGGAACGGGCAGCATTAGCCACACTGAGGAAATACCCTCCTTTCTGCCCGATAAATTCGAGGCTGGAACACTGAATATTCCAGGAATTATGGGACTTCGAGCTTCCTTACTATGGATAAAGGAAAGAGGGATTGACTGTATCAGTCATCACAAATCAGCCCTAACAAAACATTTTCTGGACTCACTACAAAGCACAGAACTATACAAAAAAATGAGACTTGTGGGCCTTTCCTCTGTCGAAAAAGCTTGCAAGCCTCAATTGGATCGGAATCGCATCGGTGTGGTCTCCATCCAGCCTTATGAAATGGATGCTGCCGAACTGGCGTACCAGCTGGATTCCCAATATCATATATTAACCAGGGTCGGTCTACATTGTGCGCCTTCTGCTCACAAAACCTTAGGGACCTTTCCGGAGGGTACCATACGCTTTTCTTTTGGATGGAATAATACTATCCAAGAAATAGACTATGTCATCGAAGCATTAAGGAAACTGCTCCCTTAATGCTTCCTTAAATGCCTCCTTAATTTATCCTTTATTTCATATCATCTGTTTTAGATATTTTGTTTTACATATTCCATGCCATTTGTCTTCTCTCAGGGATATGTAAGTGTTACTCATAATACGACACGCTTGTTTTTTTTTCAAGAAAAACACGATAAATACAGCATTTTGACACCTGACATTTGAATCATATTCGCCAATTTCATAGCTTGTGTATGCTTCTTTGTATCATCCACTTGGTTGATTAACACAATAGGTTCAAATCTCTCCAGGCTGGCATTTTTCCAATAATCACAAGTCAAGGTACTTAGATCCTGCAAAGAAAGGACCTGAGCTTTATCCTTATTCAAAACCTGAGCCACCAATTCCGGCGGGTAGCTTCCCTTCTCTATGGTTTGTCCCAGTGCAGACATACCGATGACGGAAATAATATGTGTGACTTCCTCCCAGATGACAGGCTCATACGGTCTTCTTGCCTTACAGGGCTTGCCCTTGGAGCCATCCGCTTCAATCAAAATAATATCCGCCTTTTGGTAGGATATCTGAAATAAGTCAGAATCAGGTGTACTCCATTTCCTTATTGCAGGATATAATTCCTCATAGCTTGATTGAGCATTTGAGTCAATATTTAATATTTGTGATGGTGCGGCCTCACCTTGCGTCCTTATACCAAAGTTCTCACCTTGCGCCCTTATACCAGCATTCTCACCTTTCTTTTCTATATCAGCATCTCTACATTCCTTCCCAATAACAGCATATCGCCCCTGTTTCCACAGCAGTTCCACTTCCTCGAGATTATGTGCCGCTACATGAGGCACCGGAGCAAGGATGTGTGTGGAGGTCGTTACCAACACTCGTTTTCCAGCTTTGGCGCACCCTTCTGCCACATAGTACATACAAGAAGTTTTTCCCCCTGCGCCCACAAAGGCAAGACAGATTTTATCTATACCCTTCGGATTCAGTTCCTCTAACCAATGCGTGACTGTAATCGGATGGTTATTCAAATTATAGATTCCTTTCTTCATCCTCTGTCGTTTTCCCCGCTCCTTGTCCTTATCCTTGTCCTTATCCTTGTCCTTATCTTTGTCCTTATCCTTCTGGTTCATCAGCTGACTACTCCAACTCTCCCTTCTA
>CAMAHO010000235.1 GCA_945834545.1 uncultured Lachnospiraceae bacterium
TATCGGACCAGTATTTTAAAAATGGCAGGGAATATGGCATGGAGCAGGTGTATGAGGAGGTATTCAAGGACTTAAACCTTCACATAGAAGGAGTCAAAGAGGATATAAGAAAGCAGTATGACCTTTCCAGACAAACCTATGAGGATGCTCCGGAGGAGAACAGGGAATTTCTGAAAAACTTTGCATTTATCGGCTATCTGGGCTTTGACGTGTATGTAAAAAAGCTCCTTATCGAGAAGCTGATTGACGACATCCGGGACAGGAGACTATCTGAAGAACAAAGGGAAAAGGAAGCCAAAAAGGGAAAAGAAAACAAGTCATAACAGATAATTGGAAACAAATTAGAAACCTCTCATATAGTATGGATATGGGAGGTTTTAATATGGTTAAATTTGGAAAAAGAAAGAAAACAGTTGTAGCAATTGCCATGATTTTTGTGTTGGGAGCAGCCTCACTTTTCGCTGCATGCGGAAAGCAGGGAGGCAGCAACAAGAGACTTGTACTAAACGAGGTGGCTCATTCTATTTTCTATGCGCCCATGTACATCGCGTTGGAGAAAGGTTATTTCGAGGATGAGGGACTGGATGTGACCTTGGTTACCGGTTTTGGAGCTGACAAAACCATGACAGCCCTGCTTACGGGGGAAGCGGACATCGGCTTTATGGGCTGTGAGAGCACCATTTACACCTATAAAGAGGGTGCCAAGGATTATGCAGTAAGCTTTGCCCAGCTCACGCAGAGAGCAGGTAACTTCCTGGTATCCAGGGAAAAGGAAGAGAACTTCAAGTGGTCCGACCTTAAGGGCAAGGAAATCCTTGGAGGTCGTGCCGGCGGTATGCCACAGATGGTCTTTGAGTATATCCTGCGCAAGAACGGCCTTGACCCGAAGAAGGATATGAGCATCGACCAGAGCATCGATTTTGGCTCCACAGCTGCAGCCTTCAGTGGTGGAAAAGGGCAGTACACGGTAGAATTTGAGCCCCATGCCACCTTGCTGGAAGAAAAGGGAGACGGCTATGTAGTCGCTTCCCTTGGAGAGGATTCCGGCTATGTGCCCTACACCTCCTTCAGTGTGAGAAAGAGCTACCTTGAGGAGAATGGGGATGTCATCCTGGCCTTTACAAAGGCGTTACAGAAAGGCATGGATGAAGCGAGAACGCTGTCGGCAGAGCAGATTGCCGATATCATCAGCCCGCAGTTTGATTCCACCGACAAAAAGGTTTTAACCAGAATCGTGGACCGCTACAAACAGCAGGACACCTGGAAGGAGAATCTGATCTTTGAGAAGGAATCCTTTGAGCTGTTGGAAAATATCCTTATGGACTCCGGGGTGCTAGACGAAATGGTACCCTATGAGGATTTGGTGAATACGGAATTTGCTAAGAAGGTAAGCAAGTAGTGTTTCGAGTTTGAAATGGGGACAGCGGGGGACAACGGGGACAGGTACATTTGTCCCCGTTGTCCCCCGCCCCTACTTGTATTTAATGAACAAAATTGTTATAATATTTTCATTATAGGAAATTCTGCGCTTTTTTAGGAAATGGAAGTTTTGAGTTGAGGTAAACAAGTGAAAAAGAAGGGAACACAACAACAGAATACAAGCTCCGCTCAGGACTACCGAAAAGAAGCCAAGCTTCACATGGCAGCCATCAAAAGCAGCTGGGTTATTTTCGCCAAGACCGGCGTGGTGGTGCTGGCAGCGGCTGTGGTGATATTTGTGGCTACCGTGGCGTGGTTTGCGAATAATAGGGAAGTGCAGGCGAATAATATGGCAATTCAGATGGCAGGGAGCGTGTTTGAATTGGCTGCCCAAGGCGACATAGGAAAATGGGATACAGAGGAGAGGACGCCAGCGGGAGAAGAAGTTATATTAGATGGGAGTAAGTTTTTAACTACAGGACAGAATAGTACTATTTTATGGGCACTTAATGATAATAGCCATATGAATAATCAAAAGGAAGTAGGAACAGGACTTCAGCCAGGTTCTAGTGGCTCATTGACTTGTTACATAATAGCAAAAACCACTGGACCATTATCTGTTAATCTTTCCCTTCAGATACTTGGCGAATTGGGAGAACTGCAGACTGAAGAACAGCCAATTCCACAAGATGCATTAGAGTTGTTGCAAGGTCATATTCTTTTTTTTGCAGGTTATGATTCAGGGACATCATCTTACATAGGGTGGATATCCTCAGATGCAGATTCCTGGAAAATAGAGTTGGAGAATGGACAGGCTATTTTACAGAGAAATGAGGATGGTTCCTTAACATGGTCGAGAAATGTGGAATCAGAAAAGGCTTACCCAATCACTTTTTATTGGATATGGCCTGATATATTCGGGGAGTATCTGTTTAAAAACCAAACTCATATTGCTAGGCGATCTATTTTATTTCCGTACGATCAATCAGAATCAGTTGCTACGGCTTCAGTTCTTCCTTCAAGACTGTTTAAGAATATCTGTCAAACGAAGGAAGGAGAGGTTTCTAACCGCTATATGAAGTGGGCTAGAACATCAGATGCTGACATAGAAACGCAAAGGACAGAGTTTATGAAACTGGTAACTGAAGAAAACCTTCAAGGGTTAAGGAATGAAACAGGTTACAATTTGTATCTGTATGGAAAGATCTGTAATTACTATAATAGGGGCGATCAGTATATAGGTGAGCAGATACCATATATAAGAGTAAGTTTAGAGGCTGATTAAATTTTATGAAGGGAGAGAGCAATGGTTCACCACAGGATTAAGCAGGAAAAGAAAGTCTCAAAAAGACTTGATAAGCAGTATATGTGGCAAGTTCATCAGGCAATTGCATCTGTGGTTAT
>CAMAHO010000236.1 GCA_945834545.1 uncultured Lachnospiraceae bacterium
CTACAAAGGTATATTTATTTCCTTCTTTCATATATTTGTACGAAGGCAGCTAAGGAGTATACAGTGTATGAAGGAAAAACAACTAAGAATACCGGAGGAAAAGGTAAAAACCACAGAGGTAGCAAAAGGAATCGGTATCGTCATTGCAGCAGCCTTGCTGGTGCTATCCTTTTATGTGGGGAAAAATGTGGCAGCACTGACAGTTTCAAGCAAGGGAACCATCCTGTCCGGCACCACAGACTGGGGAGTAGGATTTGGAGAGGAAGGCACCAAGCCCAGAGGGGATGTATCGTCAGAGGAATTAAAAAAGCACAACGCCTATTATCTCTCAGATACCCAGGATAAGCGCGTCTACCTGACCTTCGACTGCGGATATGAAAACGGCAACACGGAGGCCATACTGGACGCCCTGAAGAAGCATCATGCCAAGGCCACCTTTTTCGTGGTGGGGCATTACCTGAATTCTGCTCCCGACCAGGTGAAACGAATGGTGGAGGAGGGGCATACCGTGGGCAATCACACCTATCATCATCCGGACATGTCCAAGATATCCGGTAAGGATGCCTTTACTAAGGAGCTGGAGCAGGTGGAGGAGAAGTTTTGTGAGCTGACCGGCAAGGAAATGGCATCCTATTATCGACCTCCTCAGGGAAAATTTAACGAAAGCAATTTGGATATGGCTAAGGATTTGGGATACACCACCTTTTTCTGGAGTCTGGCTTACAAGGATTGGGATGAGAAGAAGCAGCCCTCTTCTCAGGACGCCATCAATCTGCTATGCAAGAGGGTTCATCCCGGAGCCATTGTCCTGCTACATAATACCTCCAAGACCAACGGTGAAATCCTGGATGAGCTTCTGACAAAATGGGAGAATATGGGGTATAGCTTTGGGACCTTGGATGAATTTTTGGAGGAGAAGGGCACACCGGAGGAAGGAATGGAAGAGTCTGCCAGTCGCTTGTGATAACTGATGTATGTTTTTAGCTCTTAAATTTCTTGATAAATGAAAAGGTGTGTTTTATAATACAGAAATAAAAATCTCACATTGGGATTGTGTATCCGTGGCGGGTATACAATTTCAATATGGAGAAATAAAATCCGGTGTCTTTTGGATTGAAATCCTACGAGGAGGAAAACCATGAACAAAGAGTTAGTTGTGGTAATTGACTTTGGAGGCCAGTACAATCAGCTGGTGGCCAGACGAGTTCGTGAATGCAATGTGTATTGCGAAATCTATTCCTACAAGACAGATTTAGAAAAAATAAAGGCAATGCAGCCCAAGGGAATCATTCTCACAGGAGGTCCCAGCAGCTGCTATGAGGAAAATGCAGCTACCTGCTCCAAGGAGCTGTTCGAACTGGGCATTCCCGTATTAGGACTTTGCTATGGAGCCCAGCTTATGAGCTTGGTGTTAGGCGGAAAGGTAGAACGGGCCGAGAATCGCGAGTATGGTAAGACTCAGGTGACTCTGGATACCAATTCAGCCTTGTTTGGAGGGAAGGGCGCTCCTTTGGCAGTGCCGGCCCAGACGGTTTGCTGGATGAGCCACTTCGATTATATCTCCAAGCTGGCGCCCGGCTTTAAGAGCGTGGCATATACAGACAATTGTCCGGTAGCCGCTGCTGAGAATGTGGAGGCAGGCCTGTATGCCATTCAGTTCCATCCGGAGGTGCTTCACACCCCCGAGGGTTCTAAAATGCTGTATAACTTTGTCCGCCATATCTGCGGCTGCATGGGCGATTGGAGAATGGACACCTTCGTGGAGGATGCCATTCAGAGTATTCGCCAGAAGGTAGGAGGGGGCAAGGTTCTTCTGGCTCTTTCCGGCGGGGTTGACAGCTCTGTGGCAGCAGCCTTACTTGCCAAGGCAATCGGCAAGCAGCTGACCTGTGTGTTTGTAGACCACGGTCTGCTTCGCAAAAATGAAGGGGATGAGGTAGAAGCCATTTTTGGCCCTAAGGGCAATTTCGACTTGAATTTTGTCCGCGTGAATGCCCAGCAGAGATATTACGTAAAACTGGCTGGTGAGACAGAGCCGGAAAGAAAGCGAAAAATCATCGGAGAGGAATTCATCCGTGTATTTGAGGAGGAAGCTAAGAAAATCGGTGCAGTGGACTTTTTGGCACAGGGCACCATCTACCCGGATGTGGTGGAATCCGGTCTGGGCGGGGAATCCGCTGTGATCAAATCTCACCACAATGTAGGCGGTCTTCCCGACTATGTAGATTTTAAGGAGATCATCGAGCCCCTTCGCAATCTGTTTAAGGACGAAGTCAGAAAAGCCGGTCTAGAGCTTGGTCTCCCGGAAGCCCTTGTCTTCCGTCAGCCCTTCCCCGGCCCCGGCCTGGGCGTGCGAATCATCGGTGACGTCACAGCCGAAAAGGTGAAAATCGTTCAGGATGCCGACTTCATTTATCGCGAGGAAGTGGATGCCGCAATCGCAAAATACAAAGAAGAAAACGGCGGAGAGCCTGACTGGGTGCCGAACCAGTACTTTGCGGCCCTTACCAATATGCGTTCCGTGGGCGTTATGGGTGACGAGAGGACCTACGACTACGCCGTGGCCCTTCGCGCCGTGAAGACGGTAGACTTTATGACCGCCGAGAGCTCCGACATACCATTCCAGGTACTGCAGACTGTGATGAGCAGGATTATCAATGAGGTGAGAGGGGTCAATAGGGTGTTCTATGATTTGACCAGTAAACCACCCGGGACGATTGAGTTTGAATAAAAAGGTAAATCCCTACAAAGCTTGTATTTATGGGCTTTGTAGGGATTTTTTAGATGGCGTTGGGTACGATTTGGGTACAAAA
>CAMAHO010000237.1 GCA_945834545.1 uncultured Lachnospiraceae bacterium
TGAGAGCAATCGGATTGTAAAGGAGGACGAAATAACAAGCCTGGTGGAAACTGTTTCCTATCCGGAAAGCTTAGTTCCTGATAAGGCAATTAAGGAAGGAGAGAGCTTACCTTTCGGAAAAGCTCAGTGTCATCTTGGAAAGGGGACTGTTTTGTGTGAGGAAATGTTTTGTGATGTGGGTCCGGAGGTAAATCGCTACAGAGAGCCTGTGATTGCTACTGTAGAGGTGGCGGATTTGATGGCAGCCGTAGGTGGCATTTTGCGCAAAGGAGACAAAATAAACCTATACATTTTCAAGGAAGAACAGGAAATCGGGCGCTATGAGGAGGTTTTGGTGGAGAATGTGTTTGACGCAAGCGGCATGAGTATTCCGGGGGAGGAAATCCAACCTGCTTCCCGAATTAATGTGTATTTAGAAAGAGATGAGGTGGCCGAATTCTACCGAATTCAACAGGAGGCGGTGGTCCGCAGTGCGAAGCTGGTCGAACCCTGACGGATGAAGAAGAAAGAGAGACACAGTAACGATGAAACAGAGGCGATATGAAAAGCTTAATAGAATACGATATACACTTAGTAGAGGAATTCTCTTAGGTGTGTTTGCTGTGTGCATTAGTTACTTATCTGCTGGGAGTGCACAGGCGGAAAGCAGTCTCACAAAGCATACCGGGACAAAACCCAGTGAGGCATTGGGAAGCTACTATCATACCTACAGCGGTGGTGGAGAGACAGCCTGGACCTGTGAGGAACCGGTTCCCGGCTCGCCCGTCTTCCTGCCGGATGCAAATGCCAAGGCACAGGCAAATCTTGACTTCTGGGCAGAAGAGAAAAACATCATCTATGGGGTGGGGGACTATGCAGGATGGAAGATTTCTCCCACGGATACAGAAAAGTTATCCGAGTTCATTCCCAGAAGTCAAGCCTTTGTGTCAGCTCATGAAGATGAAGGGTATCATATTTACGATGCCATACGGGAAAACACAGAGATTGATTTAATGGGATGGAAGTGCAGCCATCGGCCGGCAACCTGCTGTCATTTTTACAAAGAGCTACTGCCCGGGGTGGAAAACCATACCTTCTGTAGTTTGTATCGTTACAAGAACAAATATGGCAATACCAACCGCTGCAGTATGGCTTACTTTAGCGGATGGGTTCCACTTTGTGCGGACTGCGGGAAAGCAGTGACCTATTTCCATCATTACCTGTCCAAGGATAGTGTATCCAAAATCAGTGCCTTGGATACCAGCCTGAACTATATCTATCAGTGCCCCAACTGTAAAGGTATGGAGCAGGGGACTGAGTACATTCCTCATGAGTGCAAGCTGGTGTCCCCCAACCGATATCGCGTTGTCTATAACGCCAATGCTTCGGTGTATGAGGGCAGTATCCCGGATAGCTTCTTTACCTATAGGAACCTGGGGGAGTATGAAGGGGAGGAGATTGAGAATCTAAATCCTACATTGACAGAGGTAAAGAGTAATAATGTAGGTGGTGATGTTCTTCGCAGACAAGGCTATCGCTTCAAGGGCTGGAACACCAAGCCCGACGGCAGCGGGGTGAGTATCCCGGACGGCTATCGCATTCCGGATGACCCGAACCAGAACCTCTTAGGGGAGGTGTGCAAAAAGCAGTATATTCCCGGGACCAACAGCATCGAAAACGGAACCATCACCCTGTACGCCCAGTGGGAAAAGTATGATGTAAGCTTAATTCTGGACGCCAATGGGGGGAGGTATAACGAGAGTGGGTATAGTGCCTCGGTCAGTGGCAGTAAAACAACCCTAAAGCTATCCTACGGAAGTACCTATTCCATACTAAACAGCAAGCTTACGGTACCAAATGGCTATCGGGTTTCTTTTCGAAACAGCAATGCTATTTATGATACTGTCCACAGTGACATGTACGCGGAGAGAAGCTTTGTAGGGTGGTCTCTTACTTCAGGAAACACCAATACCAGTATTTTAGAAAAGCTTTCCGGCTCTACCTGGTCCTATACGGGCCTTGGCTTGAAAGGAAGCACAGCTACTGTCACAGCCAACTATGTGGACGGAAAGATTATCCTGCCACAGCCCAATGCAGATAAACTTACGGTAGGGGGCAGAAGGTTCTACGGCTGGAGTACCACCGCAGACGGAAAAAACCTGGTAGGACAAGCCGGAGCGGAGTATTACCCTACAGGGAATGTGATCTTGTATGCCTGCTATGGCGCTCTGGTGTTAGATGCGAAGGCAAATTATAACGCAAACAGCGGGAAGGGTGCCATAGACCTGTCCTGGAAATGGGACGCAGCTATGCTTACCTCCCATGTGTATGCCCCTTATATCAGTGACCCCAATGGAAGCAACAGTGAGGCAAAGCGAGCGTATAATAACATTTCCGGAAACAATGGTCTGGGAAGCGCTGAGGGGGTGGACCTGGTAAGGAGTGGGTATCAGTCAGGCACCTACATCATACCTACAGATGGATTTTATACCTTCACCCTGGGGGGAGCTGCCGGAGGGAATTACACCAATGGTGCTATCAGAAAGACCGGCGGGTCCGGGGGCGAGGTTACCTTTGGCGTATATCTTAAGAAAGGTGACCGGGTAGAGTATGTGCTGGGAGAAAAGGGAGGAGATAACACGGTATCCGGATCCTCCTGGACAAGATGCAGTGCTGCAAAGGGGGCCGCAAAAGGAGGAGACAACGGCCGGAATGGTGCTGCAGGAGGTGGTGCTTCCCAGATTAAGATTAACGGTGTGGTGTATGCCATTGCAGGAGGCGGTGGCGGTGCCAGCAAGGACTACAACGGTGGAAATGGTACAGGAGG
>CAMAHO010000238.1 GCA_945834545.1 uncultured Lachnospiraceae bacterium
AACCAAGCGGCCGCGTAGCGGACATTTGGTTTTAAGCGGGCGTATACGAAATAAACAAAAGTCGCGAAAATATAAAAGCAAAAAAGAGGGATAAGATTATGAATTGGAATGTTGTGTTTTTTATGAACAGTATATTGCTGGGAATCGGACTAGCCATGGATGCCTTTTCGGTTTCCTTGGCGAATGGTCTTAACGAGCCTGAAATGAAGAAAAACAGGATGTCACTCATTGCCGGTGTGTTCGCAGTTTTCCAGGCGGTTATGCCCATGATTGGCTGGATATGCGTTCATACCATTGCAAACTATTTTAAAGTCTTTGAAAAAGGGATACCTTGGATTGCATTATTCTTGCTGGTTTTTATTGGAGGCAATATGCTGTTTGAAGGAATCAAGGGTGGGGAGGAAGAATGTGAGGTTGTTAACCTTGGCTTTCGTACCCTGATGATACAGGGAGTGGCAACCTCTATTGACGCGCTTTCCGTTGGATTTACAATTGCGGAATACAATGTTGTCATGGCGCTTGTTTGTGCGTTGATTATTGCATTGGTAACCTTCATTATCTGCATCCTTGGTCTGGCAATTGGCATGGAGATGGGGACAAGACTTTCGGGCAAGGCTAATATTTTAGGGGGCTTGATTCTGATTGGAATTGGAATTGAAATATTTGTGAAGGGCGTATTCTTCTAAGGTAAGAAGGTTTCCCGGCAGTCGGAGAAAATCGGAGTCAACATAGCAGTTGGGGTATTTCGGATTCATCGTAGCAGTTGGTGTAATTCGGAGCCATCTTGGCAGTAGGGGTAGTTACGAGCTAGCCTAGCAGTTGGTGTAATTCGGGGTTATCATAGCGGTCGGTGTAATTCGTAGTCATACTGGCAGTTAAAGCTATTCGAAGGCATCGTGGTAGTTAGAACAATTCATTTGTGAAAGATTTCTGGTGTTTTGACCGAAATCAGTAGCGAAAAATAAGAAAATCAGGATGCAATGCTACTGATTTGACTGATAGTATGAAATATCTTTTGCATTTTCCTTTGAGGAGAGGCTAAGCTGCTACTGATAGAGCTACATTTTATGAAATTCTTTTATCCTCAAATTTTTAACTCCCTTTTCGGAATTGTGTTCCCGCTGAATAGTAATGTACTAATATATAATACATATGTATAAAGCTCAGTATTCAAAATGAATAAAAACTCATATTAGTTTAAGCTAATAGGCAGTAGGAACACTTTTCCAAAAAGGGGGATTATTAAACAGCCCATTCCCTGTCCTGATACCGATTGTTTACGAATTAGCTTGTAGGAGGTATAGAATATACAAAAGAAAGAGATAAAAGTCAATTTAAACGATTTTCCAAGTGAGCTTCATTACATATTTGAAAATACAAGAGTCTATGCTGACTTTACCTTTATGAAGCCGGATACATTTATTCACGGCGATTTCTGCCTGCCAAATATAATCCTTGACAATTGGAAATTCAGTACGCTTATTGACTTGGGATTTGCAGGATCTGGTGACAGACATATTGATATTTACTGGGTGCTTTGGTCCCTGAATCATAATCTGAAGACAGACAGATATACGGATTATTTTCTGGAATTATACGGGAAAGAAAAGTATGATAAGGATGTTCTTAAAAAGGTGGCGGAGATTGAGTCGCAGGCTTAATGCTGATATTTAGTGACCGGATTTATCCGTGGAGAATCGCAATTCGTGAACGACACAGGAATTCTGTACAGGAGAGATAATATGCATATGAAAAAGAAGACACTTATTCTGGTTATCATAGTTTCCGCGTTATTTTTAGGAACAGTCGGTTATTATTTCACACCAAAGACATTCGGTAAGAATGTAAATCTTTCTGAGGTAGACCATATAAATGTGTTCGATGGAAATACGGGAATTGGTTTTACAATCACCGATCCAAAAGATATCGAGTATATCGTGACGAACATTCAAAGCTTTTCTATGAAAAGAGATGGCATTTCCCTTGGAAGAATGGGGTACAGTTTCAAAATCAGTTATGTAGATAGCAACGATAAAGATATCATCCCCGTATTTATTCTCAATAGTGATGATACAATTCGTAAAGATCCATTTTTCTATAGATGCGATGGTGGGTTATGCTTTGACTATTTGAAGGCATGTGAAGCTAGGTTTACAGAAATGTAAATATGTATTTTATTTCAAGAAACGATAAGGTAATATGCACAACAAGTCCCAATTTGGAAGGAATAAGCAAGATGAAAATATATATAGATTTTGATGATGTAATTTGTGAGACGGCGAAATATTTTACGAAGATTGCCAAGGAACTGTTCGATATTGATGTGCCCTATCAGCAGGTGCAATTTTTCAATCTTCAAAAGACATTTGACTTAAACGACGTACAGTATGATGCCTTAATGAAGGCAGGTCATCTTCCGGAAAATCTACTTAGCTATGAAGAGACGGAAGGGGCTTCTGAAACAATTAATCAATGGCTTGATGAAGGCCACGAAGTCTCTATCATTACAGGAAGACCCTTTGATTCCTACGAACCATCCAGACAGTGGCTTGATGAACATCATTTAGAGAGGGTTCCCATGTTTTGTGTGGACAAATATGGGCGTGAGACCTTCAACCAGGAATGTACCTACAATTTGACTTTAGAAGGTCTCTATGGTATGCACTTCGACCTTGCGATTGAAGATTCGCCTGCGGCATTTGAGCATGTTATGCATTTTGAAGGGTGTAAAGTAGCGGTATTTGATCGTCCGTGGAATAAAGAAGCAGAATTTCCAAATGACCAGTTTGTAAGATGTG
>CAMAHO010000239.1 GCA_945834545.1 uncultured Lachnospiraceae bacterium
TGAAAACCACAGGAATTCTTCTCCTG
This sequence comes from uncultured Lachnospiraceae bacterium, assembly GCA_945834545.1. GTDB lineage: Bacteria > Bacillota > Clostridia > Lachnospirales > Lachnospiraceae > Acetatifactor. Next base: position 27 of record CAMAHO010000239.1, read on the forward strand.
GTGTATCTTTTGGTACTGCACTTCATTTTGGTGGTTGTCAACCTGACAGGCAACATTCTGAACACCCTGGTGCTCATGGGAGCCTTAGGAGCAGGTGCTCTGGCAGTGTATGGCTGCTTTACTCTCTGTGGGGAGTATTATCTTTCTACCTATTTTTACAGAGGCCTGGAGACTGTGGGAACCAAGATTTCTCTTTGCCTATCCCCCTTTGCACTGGTAGTTATGCTGTTTTGTCAGGGGATTGGACAGGATATAGGGGGAAATCTCTACCTGATTGCCTCGGTGGTGATGACTCTTGTTTTAGGAATCGGAGCCTTCTTCCTATTTCGAAACAGGGCCAGCGAGATGGCAGAGCAGGGGCTTCGCAACAAGGCGCTTCGCTTGGGAATTCAATATCTGGTGTCCATCATTGGTGGAATCGGCGGCTGGTTTGTGTTTGATGCCCTGGTAAATGTGGAAAAGGGCACGGCGCAGATGTTTCTCTGGGACATCTTTGGCGCAGTTCTGGTAGCAGTACTGGCTTTTGGCGTGCTGGATATTATCTTCTCTATGGATTTTAAGGCCTTTGCAAAAAACTGGAGGTTCATGATTGGGGCAGTCCTGACGCCCATCGTGATTTGCTTTGCCTTTTATTTTGATGTTTTCTGTTATGATACCTATTTGCCGAAGGAGGATGACATTGAGAGCCTGGCTGTAGCGGATTCATGCTTTAGTATTTACAATTACTATGTTGGGGACACTTTTGCTAACGGAAAGGAGTATCTGGGAAATCGTCAGATCCAGAGTATGGAGTATAAAAATCCGGAGGTGATTCATTCCTTCCTGGAGACTGCTATTAAACAGAGCACACAGGATAAGACTTCAGAGTCGGCCTTTCAGAACGACGCAGAAAAAGTCGTCATAGACTATGCCTATCCCGAGGAGCCCGAAGTGGAATACACCAGAAGAGATGTCACGGTGCGAGTAAAGCTTACAAACGGCAAGACCTATTATCGCTCCTACAATCTGGACTCCAGGTTTGACAATTCTGCTTATTATCAGATTTTGACTTCTCCGGAGTACGTAGAAAAGGCCTATGTGGTGCCGGAGTTTGATGTGAACCAGGTCAATGAGGTGAATCTTTCCGGGGATGATGTCTGGATAAATGCGTATCCGGGAGTGGAGGCCAAAAAGGGAAAAACGATTTCCATGGATACGGTTATGAAAATCGTGGAAGCCTACAATCAGGATATTGTGAAGAGGCCGGAGCTTATCGTGGATAACCAGGGTCACGGTGTGTCCAATATGCGTCTGTATGTACACAACGGGGACAGTTCAGAAGTGCTGCGACTTATCTTCTGTACAGAGATGGAGGAGGTCATGAGAGTCTTCCAAGAGAATGATCTGGAAGCCTACGCCCGGAGAAGCGATGTGGACGCCATAGAGAAGGTAGAAATCGATACAGGCTTCTGGTATTCGCCGGACTCTAAGCAAAACACAGAGGAAAGCCTGCAGAACCTCTTGAGCATACTGGAAAGAAGGTTTGGGGTGGAATACGACGAGAATAAGCCTCTGGATGTGGAAAAGGTAAAACAGCAGATGGAAGAGGATGTGGAAGTCAACTGGCAGCAGATGGAAAAAGAAAGGGAGTTTACGATTTCCCTGACCGTTAAAAATCCTGAGGATATTGCCTATCTCTATGAGCACAGTAGAATGGATTACGCCTATGAAACCAGTATTTTCCATACCCAGCTAAATTTTCCTTATATTATTGCAAACGATGAGAACGATATGACCCATTCCTATGTGTTGGATCAGGGAGCCCTTCCTGAAAAATATATGGATTATTTCAGAGTCATCAGGGATATCCTTTTAGAAACTACCCCTGTGAAAGAAAGCTTGTAGTAGGAGAGAGAGATGAGAGAAACAATTGCACTGTATATGGATTCAGCCTTTCTGAATTCGGATATGTCCAAGAAGGAGCCGTATTTTGAGTATCTGCTTTCCGGAAACGACTACCAGGTAAAGCGGATCACTGATCTGGATTCCCTGGAGGCCATATTAGAGGAGAAGGACACGAAGCTTCTTCTCTACTATATGGATGAGATGAATCGAGATAGAGACATGAAAAAGACCTATTTATCCGTCTTATCCTGCCTTCGCTCGATTACGAAGAAACCGATTTTAGCGATTTCCGAATGGGTGGATGAGCGCTTTGCTGTAGAGTGTCTGTCTATGGGAGCAGATGATTACTGTGATAAGACCTGCTCCCCGCTGGAGCTGATTGCCCGCATCAAAAATCAGATTCACTGCTATAACCGCCTGTGCCAGGTAGGCGCCGGAAAAAGCCATAAGCTTACCCTGGAAGGCGGCTTGGAGATGGATGATATAGCTAAGCAGGTCACGGTGGAGGGCAGACATGTCAAGCTGACTCCTCTGGAGTACAAAATCCTGTATCTTCTCATGCAATACCACGGCAGGGTTTTGTCCAACAAGCAGATTTACGAAAGCATCTGGCACATGGAGCCCATTGGGGCGGACAATACCATTGCGGTACACATTAGGCACCTGCGTGAAAAAATCGAGGAGGATCCCAAGCAACCTAAGTGGGTGCAGGTTGTATGGGGACAGGGATATAAAGTAGGGTAGCATTGGGGACGGGGTTTTTTGTTGCTCCGTCCTTTTTGTGTGCTCTCCGGGTGGGCCTGGGTGGTTTCGGTCTGGTTCTGGGGCTCGGGGTGGGTCGGCTCGGGTGGGCCTGGGGACGGTAATTTC
>CAMAHO010000240.1 GCA_945834545.1 uncultured Lachnospiraceae bacterium
TCTTTGACGCAACCTATGAGAGCCATCAATTTATAATACAGGGGAGGATGGCACAAATAGCATACATCCGATGTTTCTCCCAAGACATATGCTTTCTCGTCTACCACATCCAAATCCAGTTGATATATTTTTTCAAGCTGAGGTACAAAGCGAAAGGGCTGCTGTGTTTCATAGTAAATATAAGATATATGAGCCCTTACATCCGGTCCCCAATCCACTTCCTGATAGTAATAGGAGGCTTTAAATACAAAATAGAAAATCCCTATACAATATATCACTCCTATTAACCAGCTTCTCTTTTTCCCCATACATGTCCTCTATTCTTTGCTTTTCTCTTTCTGCTCCCTCTCTTGCTCATCCAAAGCAATCTTCTGTGCTAACTCCTCCACCCGGTATTCTAATGCTGATATCTCTACGGTTTGAAAAAACAGTTTCAGAATGAGAATAAATATAACCACCAAAAAAATCAAATTTTCCGGGCTTTGAAATTGCAACAGTCCTGCAACCCAAACCCCTATTTCAGGGAACAGTGCTAACATGATGAGAATCGCCATAAAGAGAATCCAAAAAATAGTATACTCTATGTGAAGCTTTGATTTTCGGATTTTTCGTACCATCATCATCAAGGTAATAATTGATATCAAAATAAGAATCGCTCTTAATAGTATAGACATAAACCTTCCTCGCTAAATATCTCTTTTTCTGAAATTCTGAATAAACAGGATAGACAACAACATTCGTGTCATATACATCACAGAACGAGGTAAATTCAGGTAGCTTACGCCCCCCTTCCGTTCCTCCATTTCCACCTGAATGCCGTGAACACTGGCGCCTTGTTTCACAAGGAAGGATATGGTATCCGGCTCCGGTCCATAGTTAATATGTGTTGCGAATTCCTGTATCATCTTTTTATTATACATACGCATACCTGCAGTGGGGTCAGTAATCTTACGTCCGGTAGATACACGGATAGCTAAAGAAATCAAACGGCTTCCCAACATCCTTGGAGTAAATGGCTTTTTCTCTGTCTTAAAACGGGAACCCAAGATGATATCATAACCCTTTCCCATCTCCTCTGCCATAATGGCAATGTATTTGGGATTATGCTGACCATCTGCATCCAGTTGTATGGCCATATCATAATCATACCGATAGGCATATTTCATACCCGTCTTAAAGGCGCCTGCTAGCCCTAGATTTATGGGCAAATCCACGATATTGTACCCCTTTTCATGGCATATCTGTGAGGTACGGTCTGTGGAGCCATCATTTATCACCACATAATCATACTGTGGATAATTCTCCCTAAGGTTCTCTACCACATTTTCGATATTCATTTCTTCGTTATAGGCAGGAATAATCACAAGTAATCTCATGTATCTTATACCTCATTTGATTTCTCACTTTGTTTATATACCCTTGCAATCAACCTTGCAATAGGTGCCGGCCAGAATCTTTTGAAAACCTGGTAATCTTCCTCTGTCCGCTTATCATCATGTATCAATTCAGAGGTTGTGGAATCCTCATGTATTCTGTGTAGCATCAAAACCTTATGGCAATATACAAAGCTTCCCTTTCTCCGGGAAATGGTCTCCCATGCCATCCAGTCCATATTGCTTTTAAAATAATCCACAAAGATAGGCTCTGGCATATTTTCCTTACAATAGGTCACGGAGGGACAGCAGATGGCATTCCCAAAAGCCAAAATTCTCCTTCTTACAAATCGACTTCCCCACATCGCTCTCCATCGCAGTGGAAAAAGCATCCACCTTTTAATCGTTAGCAATTTAGAATTCACAACCTCGGCTCCGTTTCGAAGCTCTCCATAATCCGAGAAAAAGATTAAGGGATTCCTGGCCTGCATCATATAGTCCCTGACAGATTCCAAATAATCTGGTTTGTAGACATCATCCTGATGAGCAATTGTGAAATATTTGGTGGTTACCTGTCTGCATCCAAAATTCCAATCCTGTGCAATACCACTTTCCCCTGTATTGACAATCATCGGTATTTGATAGTTCTCTGCCAGTGTCCGAATGTGCTCGTTGGGAGTGGATGTAACCAAAATTACATGGCTTGCAACTGTCTGATTTATTAGCGATTGTATACATTCTTCTAAATACGGGCTTGCCTTATAGGCGCACAAGACAAAGGTATGATCAACCGGTTTTTGCTCCATCTTCTGTTCCTCTTTCTTTTCGTATTTTAATAAAAGTAAAAATGGAAAGGACTACAACATCCACCGTTAATGACAGAATTAGTGCGGTATTAGCTCCCTGCAGTCCCTCTGACTTAAGGTACATCGGAGCCAGCACCAGATTTGCTGCGAATCCGATTGCGTTCCCTACCGTCACGCCTACCATATCTCTAAGGACAACTAACAGCATGGATTGAAACAGTACGATAGCAGTCAGGCCTGTGGATAAGACAATCGGCATTAACAAACCACTGTAAGATAGGATAGCCTCACCAAATAACAGCTTCAATCCAAAATCTCCCAGGAAGAGACAACCCAGGATGGCTGTCACAAACACTGCTACAATCAACAGGACGCACTTCCACATGAGCCGGATAAACTTCTCTTCTTCTTTCTGCTTATTGTACTCTGCAAATTTCCCGATCAGCGGCGTAAAAATATAAGTAGCCGCCACCTGTACAATTAATGCCGGTGACGCAATGGAAGAATAGTACCCAAGCTTTTCCTCCCCCTCAATAAGCTCAATATAATATCTGGTAACCACACTGATGCCGTTCAACAGTGTGGTAT
>CAMAHO010000241.1 GCA_945834545.1 uncultured Lachnospiraceae bacterium
CGGCTCTTCATACAGGTACCGTCCAGCTGGAAGTAGTAGGTATAGGTGCCGTCACACTTGAACTCATTGATAATGGGAACTCCGTTATCCTTGTAGCAACGCTTATTGCCATTGCTGTCCTCATAAAAATTCATACCCTGGAAGGAAGCCACCTTAGTACCTGCCCGGCTTACCGGAATAGTAAAACGGTAATCCTTCTCATTGTCGTAATTATTTTCAGGTGTCAGCTCTGATGTAGATTCTGAACCGGATTCCGGTTTGGTCTCCTGATTCTTATCAGCATCCGGCTTTTGTTCTGAACCGGGCTGTTGATTGGCATCGGAATTCTCACCGGATTCGGGCTGTTTATTGGTGTCTGAGGCACCTCCGGCTTCCGTTTTATTATCCGGGTTTGAAGCATCACCGTTTTCCGGTTGTTTGTCGTTATCTGTAATCTGCTCTGCTTTGACTTCAAGTGAGAACTGCCCCCTGGAAGCCCCGTCCCTTGCCGTCGCATAAATTGTAACAGTTCCCGGCCGAAGAGCCTTCACCTGACCCTGGGCATTCAGCTTTACAACACTAGGGTCTGAGCAGCTCCAAAAGACCTGCTTATCATCAGCATTGGAAGGGGAAACCGTTGCCTTAAGTTGTAATGTCTCCTGGGGCAAAAGCCAGGCTTTATCCGCTGATACTGAGACCTTTGAGGTCAAGATTTCTTCCTCTTCCCCCCACAAATCCCGATTATCGGTATATACCTTAATTCGTAGATTACCCAAGTCTACATCTTCGTCATCAATATCTGTTATGTCAGTCCATTTCATTCCATATTCGGACAAGAAGCTGGTCTTTGGTTCTGCAGAAGCGATGGAATACACCTCTATGGTTTTATAATAACTGTCATAGATGGCGTAGGCATCACTCCTCTCTCCCACCAGTTCACCCCCCTTGGGTAAATCAACTACAACAGAGAAAGCATCTCCTTGCCTCAGATTTGTGGTCAAGGGAATGGTATAATAGCCGGGAAAGCTGGTCTTCCCCATGGCGTACCCGATAATTGTCCCATCCTCAGGGGTCTTGTAACCCTCATTCAGTTGATACACATTGATAACGTATTCCACATCTGCAGAGGCAAACTCAACTCCCACGGCTTTCACGGTTTCGTCCCGTACTGAAGTAAACACATTTGCCCCTTGTCCCCAGGTCTGAAGGGTATAGTTTACATTGGCAGTTCCTCCGTCGTAATAATAAATGTTATCATAGTAGTTCGGTTCTCCCGGAACCACAACCTCAACTACATACCCGGTATCTGCCAAGGAAGGTTCATAGTAGGACATCCAAAAATAATCGTTACACCCGCCACGGTCTCCCCAGTCATTTCGGATTAGCCAAGCGCCATCTCCGGAGGGTTTCACGGTCGCATTGAACTGCTCTTTGGGGAAAGTATCATCCCATCCCACAATGACAACACCGTGGCCCTCTGCCTCTCCCGGATTAGGAACAGCAGAGGAACAATAGCTGTCATATCCGAAATCATAGCTGGAATCCTTATGCATATAGGATACTGCGATTCCGCCGTTCGCTTTAATCCATTCTTTTGCCCGATTTGGGTTCTCTTTGATGTTAATCTGATACACATTCTGTACATGAGCAATAGCATCAAAAGCACACTCGTTTGGAATAAACTTATTGGTGCCATATGGATAATTCCTTTCGTCAGCCTCTCCTTTCCAGTTCAGAAGTGTTTCTGCTGCCAGCTGATAATTACCACCAATGTGTCTATAGATTTCTCCGTTTATAAGCCAGGCTTTCAGATAGGCCTTATCCCCCTGGGTTAAACCCAAGGAGTCTACAGCGGTACGATATGAGAATTGTACAAGATGCTCTTCACTGAAATCATAGGGTGTTGAAATTCTCCGTAACAAGGAAAGCTCTGATATAGTATTCATAGCAAACGCCCAACAGGTGCCGTCTGCCCCCTGCTCTCTCACTGGTAACAGATTATCCAAGGGGGCATATTTCGCCTCCAACTGTCCTGCCCGAAGAATCGCGTTGTCGTTGACAGAAACCGCTGGTGCGTTATAATCCTGTTCGGTAAAACGATATCCCCCATTTTGCGTGTTTGACTCAGCTGTGAGTTGCTCAGCATTTATTACAATGGGGCTTTGCAATACTAAGGTGCATAACAGTGCTACCGCGCTTATTTTTTTTAGCTTAGTTATTGCTTTTTGCTTGCGTACCGATTCTAGCTTGCTTGTCGGTATTCGCTTGCTTATCGGTATTAGCTTGCCTATGTCTTTTTTATTCCCTATCGTTTTCATCTGTCCTGCAATCTCCTAAACCTCTATTTTGAAGGATATTCCTGTTTTCTGAAGCTTTACCTCAAACATATTTGTATTCTATTAAATATGCTATATGTGTTCTATTTTAGCGCATTATACGAGTCTCATTTTAGCACTTTCTTCACATCTCAGTCAATATTTACCAATTAGCTGATACATTTGCTGTTTTTCAGAATAAGCCGCGTCAAGTCCAAATTTTTGTGTAAATTGATCTTTTAATTTTTTACAGCTTTTAAGCAGTTTTTATCTTCAATAAGGTCTGAAGACAAGCTGGCGGGGTACAGTTGGCCGTTTTCTATTTCTGTACCCCGCTTGACAGATTCGAAGACTTGAAATCAGGCTTGTGCGGGGTACAGTTGGCGATTTTCTTTCTCTGTACCCCGCTTGACAGATTTGAAGACTTGAAATCAGGCTTGCGCGGGGTACAGTTGGTG
>CAMAHO010000242.1 GCA_945834545.1 uncultured Lachnospiraceae bacterium
TGCAATCACACTTCACGATGGTGACCTGTCGGATACTTCATCTATTACAAATATCATTGCCATGGTTAAGCCTGATGAAATCTATAACCTGGCTGCACAATCTCACGTACAGGTTTCCTTCGATGTACCTGAGTACTCCGGAGATGTGGATGCAATCGGTGTTCTTCGTATCTTGGAGGCCATTCGTATTCTAGGTCTTGCAAAGACCTGCAAGTTCTATCAGGCTTCTACTTCGGAGCTTTACGGAAAGGTGGAGGAAGTACCTCAGAGAGAGACCACTCCTTTCCATCCCTACAGCCCCTATGCTGTTGCAAAGCAGTATGGCTTCTGGATTACAAAAGAGTACCGTGAAGCATACGGTATGTTCGCTGTAAGCGGCATACTGTTTAACCATGAGTCCGAGAGACGAGGTGAGAACTTCGTTACCCGTAAGATTACACTTGCAGCCGGCCGTATCGCTGAGGGCTTGCAGGATCATTTGGAGCTTGGCAATATGGATTCTCTTCGTGACTGGGGATATGCTAAGGATTATGTAGAGTGTATGTGGATGATTCTGCAGCACGATACACCGGAAGATTTCGTAATTGCTACCGGTGAGCAGCATACCGTACGAGACTTCACTGAGAAGGCATTCAAGGCTAACGGCATTGAGCTTCGCTGGGAAGGTACCGGTGTGGATGAGAAGGGCTATGATGTAGCTACCGGAAAGATGCTGGTATGTGTCAATCCTCAGTGGTTCCGCCCTACTGATGTGGACAACCTATGGGGTGATCCTACCAAGGCTAAGACTGTTCTGGGTTGGAATCCTCAGAAGACTTCCTATGAGGAATTAGTTGAAATCATGGCAAAGCATGACAGAGAATTGGCGAAAAAGGAAGCGGCTCTAGCCGGTCGTTAATGGGATTAGCAGGGAACCTAATGTGAACATGTATTTGCTTTCAAGCGGAATAAAAATTGACAAACAGGGAAGGGATTCTGCGTAAGAGTCCCTTTTATTGTTAAGGAGCATATATGAAAAAGGGTTTGGTCATCGGAGCAGCAGGCTTCGTAGGGAGTTATCTTTTAGAAGAAATGTACAGGCAGGGGATGGAGGCTTATGCAACCAAGCTTCCCAATGAAAAGCTGGACATCCCTTATGGTAAGGTGCTGGATTTGAATATTTTGGATAAGGAGGCTGTTGTAAGCCTTCTGTATGAGGTGCGTCCCGATTATATTTTTCATCTGGCAGCCCAAAGCTCCGTAGGAGTGGCATGGAAGAATCCAACGCTCACGGTGGATGTCAACATCAAGGGCAGTATCAATGTGATGGATGCGGTCCGTGAATTGTTTTATAAGCCTCGTGTGCTTCTCATCGGCTCCGGTGAGGAGTATGGGCATATCCGCCCCGGTGAGACTCCTATTTCGGAGGAAAACAATTTGCGTCCGGGCAATATTTATGCGGCTACAAAGGCCTGCCAGAACATGATAGGAAGTATCTATGCTAAGGCGTATGATATGGAACTTATGATGGTTCGTGCCTTTAATCATATTGGACCCGGACAGGCACCTCTTTTTGTGGTTTCTGACTTTTGTAAGCAGGTGGCAGAGATTGAGAAAGGCCTTAGGGAGCCCGTGATGAAGGTGGGGAATCTGGCGGCGAAACGCGATTTTACAGATGTGCGTGATGTGGTGCGGGCATATGTGGCCTTGGTACAACAGGGTAAATCCGGCGAAACCTACAATGTGGGTAGCGGAAAGGCGTTGGAAATCCAGGAGATTTTGAATCTCATAATTGCGAAGTCTACGAAAAAAATTCAGGTAGAGATTGATCCCAACAAGATTCGGCCTGTGGATGTGCCGATTATTGAAGCGGATATCACAAAACTAAACTCCTTGACAGGATGGAAGCCAGAGATTCCCTTGGAGCAGACCATACAGGAAACCCTGGATTATTGGAGAAGTAATTTATAGAAATGTGTAGAATGGATTGGAGTTTGCTATGATACAGACAAAAGGTTTATTTACATCCGATGAAATGACAACGTCCAACAGAAGTATTCATACCCCCAGCAATTTCACAAAGCAAAATTTGCTGTATGTGCAGGAGGTTGGACATTTGCAAAGCCTGAAACCCCATCTTTGTACGAGGGAGAAATTGGATTCCTTCCTCTTTCTGATGGTGCTGGAAGGTCATGGCAGCGTACGCATTCAGGATAGAAATCTCACAGTTTCTGCAGGGGATTGTGTGCTCATCGATTGTATGGAGCACTACGAGCACATTAGCGACGAACAGGATGCCTGGAAATTGGCTTGGGTTCATTTTAACGGACATTGTGCCCGTGGGTATTATGAGCAGTTTTTGAAATATAACGGGAACAATCACGCCTTTCATGTAAGGGACAAAGAAGAGTGGTTTGGCATTATCGAGAAGCTTCTGGACCTGCAAAAAGAGAGAATGGTGATGGCGGAATTGTATAGCGCCGAGATGCTTCTGCATCTGCTGAATAAGACGATGGATGTTGTGGCCGGTTCTGCTTTGACGGAGTCCTCAGAGGATAAGCAGGTGGCTGAGGATGTCAGGGAACTTATTAATGAGAAGTATAATCATAGCGATGTGTTATCCCAATTGGAGACCTCGCTAAACAAACCGTGTCCGGAGCTGAATGCTATTTTCCAAAAGAAATATGGTATTTCCGTGGAGGAATACATTGGGAATCGTCGTTACAATGCAGCCAAGGAAATGCTTCGTTTCACGGTCAAGCCTTATGAG
>CAMAHO010000243.1 GCA_945834545.1 uncultured Lachnospiraceae bacterium
TATTTGTCTCTTCCGAGTTCTTTATTTGTCTCTTCCAAAAACTGCGAAGCAGTCTATCCGGCTTTTGCACAACTTTCCTCCCCATTAGCAACCTTTCACAATCGCACAATTTATCATAGAATACCTACTCATATTCTGCTATACTGTATGGGAGAAAAAAAGGAGCAGGATTCCCTATGTTATTTAACTCACTACTATTTATTACCCTGTTTCTCCCACTGACCCTCTTTGGCTGGTATGGGTTGCAGCGACTGGAAAATCCAACCTATGCCAAGGTTTTTCTGGTGGGGATGTCTTTGTGGTTTTATGGGTACTTTAATTATTACTACCTGGCAATTTTAGTTTCCAGCGTTGTGGTAAACTTCGGCTGCAGTAAGCTGTTTTCCTTTTGTCATAAAGAGGGCTCTGAGAAGCTGGTGCTGACGGCTGGTCTGCTGTTCAATTTAGCTTTGCTTTTCTACTTTAAATACTTTAATTTCTTTGTAGAAAACTGCAATTTTTTCTTTCATACAGGCTGGCATGTAAAAACCATAGTCTTGCCCCTGGGAATAAGCTTTTTTACCTTCCAACAGATTTCCTTTCTGGTGGACCGGTATCGCAAAACAGCGCCGGACTATGCGTTCTTGGATTACGCCTGTTTTGTGACCTTTTTCCCACAGCTGGTGGCCGGGCCTATCGTTTTGCATAATGAAATCATACCTGTGCTACAGGAGCGGAAAAATCGCAGGCCGGATGTAGCGGCCTTCTGGGACGGATGCAGTCTCTTTATCCTGGGTCTTAGCAAGAAGGTGCTGCTTGCGGATGTGCTGGCTATCGTGGTAAATGCGGAATATGCCAATCTCGCCTATCTGGACAGCATAAGCGCCTGGGTTACCATCATCTTTTATATGCTGGAGCTGTATTTTGACTTCAGCGGCTACTGTGACATGGCCCGGGGAATCGGTAGGATGTTTGGCATTTGCCTGCCACAAAACTTTGCTTCCCCTTTGCTTGCCGTCTCGGTCAAGGATTTCTGGCGCAGATGGCATATGACCTTGTCGCGCTTTTTGACCACCTACATCTATATCCCACTAGGGGGCAATCGAAAAGGGATTCCCCGGAAATGCTGCAATCTGATGATTGTGTTTCTCATCAGCGGCTTCTGGCATGGGGCTAACTGGACTTTTGTGGTGTGGGGAATGCTGCACGGTTTCGCCATGGTGTTTGAAACCCTGTTCCCTAAGCTGCGGTTTCGCTCTGACAGGCTCAATCGCCTGCTCACCGGCCTGTTTGTCACCTATACCTTTTCCATCTTTCGAAGCGACTCCCTAAGTCAGGCCATCCTCCTGACCAAGAAGCTGTTTCTAGGTGGCATAAGCCCCTTTATCATAGGGGTGAGCAACACCATTGTCCTTCCGGAAACCTTTGTATTAAGAAAGCTCCTTGGCCTTGCCTTTCCGGAGCTGTTGAATCCGTTTTTTATGATTTGTCTGCTCCTTCTTTTGGCCATCTCCATCCGGCTCATTGGGGGCAAAACGGCAGAGGAATGGATTCAAGAAAAAGGACGAAGCCCACGGGGAATCTGCCTTTTAGCCCTCCTGTTTACCTGGGCCTTTCTCTCCCTGTCCCAGGTGAGCACCTTCCTGTATTTTGATTTTTAACACCCCTTTTTCGATTAATCTGAAATAGGAGTTTAAACTAAGATTAAGGAGAATGATTTTGACAAAGAAAATTGCTCTGAAATGGCTCTGTATCACAATTGCATGTATGCTGCTTCTGGCAGCCACAGTGACTTACCTGTTTGATCCCTTTTTTCAATACCACGAGCCCTACTTTGGCTTGCACAAGGTGTATTATAACAGGGACTATCAGGTAGTTGGCTCCGTGCGCAACTTTTCCTATGACAGTGTGCTGTTAGGCTCCTCTGTGGCAGAAAATTTCGACAGCGAGGTCATTGATGCCATGTATGACTGCAACACCCTGAAGGTGATTCGTGCCAGTGGCTCCACGGCGGATTTGCTTTCCTATCTGCAGCTTGCCCACGAGAAGCAGGACTTAAAGAATGTCATCTGGTGCTTGGACATTTTTGCCCTGACTGCCCCTTTGGAGGTAACCCTAGCTTCTGACCCGGCCTTGCAGTATCTGCACACCGATACGATTCTGGATGACGCCACCTATCTCTTCAATAAGGATGTCCTGTTTCAGGAGATTCCTACCTATATAGCCAGCTCTTTTCTTCATAAAAACGTGGACGGTAAAGGATATGATTGGTCGGAAGGGAAGGTATTCGGGGCACAAAAGGCCCTGCAAGCTTACGAAAAGCCGGAAATTGCTCTGCCTGCCCAGCCGCATGACACAGAATCTGAATATCTGCAGGAGAATCTTCGTAACATAGAGCAGGAGCTATCTGCTCATCCGGATATAAGGTACACCATACTCTTCCCTCCCTACTCCAAGCTTTGGTGGGACTGCGGATACACCAACGGAATCAGCGATTTGTATTTTGAGGTGATTGAAACCGCTCTTCCCCGTTTGTGTTCATACGACAATGTGGACCTCTACTATTTTCAGGCAGACCGGGAGATTGTCCTAAATCTGGACAACTATATGGATATGATTCATTATGGTCCTTGGGTCAATCAGTATATGCTGGATTGCATCAAGGAGGGCACCCATCAGGTAACCTTGGACAGGGTGGATTCTGTAACCCTGGAAATGCGGGAGGTGTTTCGGGATATAGTGGCTGGTGCGTTGTAAAGTC
>CAMAHO010000244.1 GCA_945834545.1 uncultured Lachnospiraceae bacterium
TCTTTGGCGTCCACTGTACTGTTAAGGTGCAGTGGTGCCTTACTCCGGTGCCGCCAACTCCAGTATCTCCTCATATACCGTCTGTATCATTTCATGCCGCATAGCGTCCGGTCCTTCCACGCACTGATACAGATAAGGTTCCTTGTTACGAAGGGCATAAATATCCTTTGGTTTCTCCAAAATCTCTTTCTCCGTAAAGGTCTGATAATGCTCTGAATTACCGCTATGATATCCCCGTTTAAAGAAACGAACGCCGTTTCTAAAGTCCTCCTTTTCTTCTCCCATTCGCTCTGCCACAGCCTCAGCAGCTTCACCTGTGACAAAATAGGTATGACACACAAAACCAACCTTGCGCATCAGATTCGTCAGCATAGGAAACTTGGGATTTCTGGCATAATCTACCAGGTTGTGATAGCAGCTGCCTTCTTTGGTCACCTCTTCTGCGGAAGGGACACTTAATAGCAAAACCGGGAACTGTCTGTTTTCATTCTCCACAAAGGTCCAAAATTCATCCAGTCCCTCCGGCTTAATCTCCCGGATTTCCTCTGTCAAATTCCAAATGTCGCATAAAGCTACTGCTCTGCCTAAATACTGATACACCTTGGGTCTGCTAAAGGGCAGCACCTCCGTGGGAGCGTTTTCCGGTATCAGGAAATAGTTTTTGCAGTGAAGTACCAGATCCTCACCTTTCTTCTTTACCTCCAGGGACAGTTTCCAGGTCTTACCGGGAGTATCCAGGCCGGCGTGGTTTAAGCTCATAACCATTGTCAGGGCTGTCACATCATACTTTAGCTTACAGTTAATCCCCTGGGTTTTCTTTCGCACCGGATGCAGCGGCAGGGCAAATTCTTCCGGAAAGATATGGGACAGCTCCTTTACCATCCATCCCTCATACACAACTCGCAGAATCTCCTTAAACTGCTCCTCACGGCTTCGTTTAGAACAGTCAATGCTAACTTCCACATCAAAGGCATTCTCTTCCCGCAGGGAAACAATGTTCTTCTCCCGGGCAATATCCCGCTTGGAATTGCTTCTGCGAATGGCAAAGTATTCCTCACGGATTTCCGGTATATAGTCAGGGGTATTTAAATTTCTTTCATTGACCAGGTACACAATGGTATTGGTATCCAGCTGTTGAATCCCCTTTTCCATAGCAAGCTGTACCAAGTCCACCTTATTCCACTTGAAAATCTGCTTCGCAAAATCCGGGTTCATCACCTTCTCGAGTCGCTCGTCAAGCTGACCGTTTAAGCCCTTCAAACGGTATTTGTACTTGATCATAGCCCCCCAGTTGTTGCTCTTATAGAAATCATGTCCCACATCGTCCAACAAGGTAACCATGTATTGGTCACACATTTCCAGGGTGGCAAGGATACTGTTCAGCTTTCTGGATTCCTTTGGAAAATCCTCCCATAGGTCCATCTCTTTATAGCGCATATCGTGCTCTGCCTCATGCCAGCCTTCAAATAATACTGTTCGTATCTGAATCTCCAGATGAGGTTCTATCCGCATTCCCTTAAGCTCCGGCTCCACAATCTTATGGACAAAGCCCGGTAAAAGAAAGGTGCCATTATTTTTCTGGGCATCAAAGGTGGAAGCGTCGTTGTCTGTTTCCTTCCATCTCACATTGACCATCATGTTTTCAACGATTCTCTGAACGGCCTCTACATCGTCTTGATAATACAGGGTAATACGAATACCAAACAGGTCATTTATCTTTCGCTCCGGGTTTTCCACATACCTCTCGCTGGCCAATTTCCTCCGAATCGATGCACCGGATTTAATCCTGGTAAACATGCGGTAGTAAATACCGTAATTATCCAATTTTTCCTTTACTATTCCTGCTAACATCCCCAATGCATTGGAAAGCCGGCTCTCCAGCATATCATATTGATCCATTCTGACTCTCCTTTTTCGTTTGCTTCATTTTCCCCTTCAAGCAGTCTTCTGCTTCATCCGGCAAAGCCTCTTACTAACCTTCCCTCTCTACCACTAAATCTGCCAAGGAATACCGAATCAATTTGGAGATATCCTCCAAATGTACCTCTACCTGATAGCCCACCTTCCCGGCGCTGAAAAAGATATGCTCATACCTGGCCGCAGTTTCATGAAAGGTTGTGACAAACTGCTTTTTCATTCCAATTGGCGAGCACCCTCCGTGAATATAACCAGTCAAGGGTAAAAGCTGTTTTTGCGGCAGCATCTCGATGGCCTTCTCCCCCACACTCTTGGCAGCCTTCTTTAAATCCAACTCCTCAGCAACCGGTATCACAAACACAAAATACCCTTTGCTTTTACTACCATATGTCACTAATGTCTTGAAAACCGTCTCCGGATTCTGTCCTAATACCGATGCCACCTCTACGCCGCTCAATGCCCCCGTATCTGCATAACAGTGTGGCGTGTAAGCAATCTTCTTCTGTTCCAAAAGCCGCATTACATTTGTTTTTTCCATACTCTAACTCTATCCTAACTACCAAATTCAAAGTCTTTTTCTATGATTCCGGAAATCAAGCCCTTTTTATACTACTTACTAAGTATATCGCTCCCCTAGCATCACTAATAATTAAGTATACCATGCTTTTGCCTTGAGTTCAAATGACTTTACCCGGCCGGCGCAAAACGCCTCAGAGCCTTCTTGCGGCACCGGCAGAGACCGGCTATCACTGTTGTTTACGATAGCGGAGAATGC
>CAMAHO010000245.1 GCA_945834545.1 uncultured Lachnospiraceae bacterium
CCAAATTTATGCGAGCATAATTTGGAGCTGACATTCGATATGACTGAACTGTTACAAAAATAGTGACGAAACAGATATTGACAGACAACTTTTGTTCTGCTAAACTCATTGAAACTAAAACGACACGGAAAGATGAAGGAGGTAAGAAGATGGGACAGATCATTGGTGAGGGTATTACTTTTGATGATGTTCTTCTGGTTCCTGCATACTCCCAGGTGATTCCGAATCAGGTGGAGTTAGGGACTTGGCTGACAAAGAAAATTAGACTGAATATTCCGCTTATGAGTGCGGGCATGGATACCGTAACAGAGCATCGCATGGCAATCGCTATGGCGAGACAGGGTGGTATTGGTATCATTCACAAAAACATGTCTATCGAGGCACAGGCAGATGAGGTAGACAAGGTAAAACGTTCAGAAAACGGTGTTATTACAGATCCCTTTTCTTTATCTCCCAATCATACACTCAGAGACGCTGATGAGCTTATGGGTAAATTCCGTATCTCCGGTGTACCGGTTACAGAGAATGGAAAGCTCGTTGGTATCATCACAAACAGAGATTTAAAATTTGAAACAGATTTTTCCAAGTTGATTAAAGAATCCATGACCAGTGAAGGTCTTGTTACCGCTCCCGAGGGTACTACTCTGGAGGAGGCAAAGGCAATTTTGGCAAAGGCCAGAAAAGAAAAGCTTCCTATCGTGGACAAGGACAACAACTTAAAAGGTTTGATTACCATTAAGGATATTGAAAAGGCAGTAAAATATCCGTTGGCTGCAAAGGATGCACAGGGAAGACTTCTCTGTGGAGCTGCTGTTGGTATCACTGCAAATGTTCTGGACAGAGTGGACGCATTAGTGGAAGCAAAGGTGGATGTGGTTGTATTAGACTGCGCTCACGGTCATTCCCAGAACGTACTGAATTGTATCAAGATGATTAAGGAGAAATATCCCGAGCTGCAGGTGATTGCCGGAAACGTAGCTACAGGTGCCGCTACAAAGGCTCTGATTGAGCACGGCGCGGATGCAGTTAAGGTAGGTATCGGTCCCGGTTCCATCTGTACCACCCGTGTTGTAGCCGGTATCGGTGTGCCTCAGATTTCAGCTGTGATGGATTGCTATAATACCGCAAAGGAATATGGTATTCCGATTATTGCTGACGGCGGTATCAAGTTCTCCGGTGATATTACCAAAGCCATTGCCGCAGGCGGTAATGTATGTATGCTGGGAAGTATGTTTGCCGGTTGTGAGGAGAGCCCGGGACAGTTCGAACTGTATCAGGGCAGAAAATATAAGGTATATCGTGGAATGGGCTCCATCGCTGCTATGGAAAATGGCAGTAAGGACCGCTACTTCCAGGAGAATGCCAAGAAGCTTGTGCCGGAAGGCGTGGAGGGCCGTGTGGCTTACAAGGGAGCCTTGGAGGATACGGTATTCCAGCTGATGGGAGGTCTTCGTTCCGGTATGGGGTATTGTGGAGCAAAGACAATACCGGAGCTTCAGGAAAACGGCAAATTCGTAAAGATTTCCGCTGCATCCTTGAAGGAAAGTCATCCTCACGATATTCACATCACAAAGGAAGCACCTAACTATAGTGTAGATGCCTAAGAAGGAATGAAAAAAGCGACTATTCAGTCGCTTTTTTTGTTTCAGTAAGATTGGTTTCCGCTATGATATAGGGAGGCCTGTGTTTGGTTTCCAAATAGATTTTGGCGATATACTGCCCCATAATACCCATACAGAAGAGCTGAATACCACCGATGAAGATCATAATGCACACCTGAGAGGCCCAGCCGGCAACCGGGTCTCCAAATAGCAGCTTTCGAATGATGACGAATAATAATAACACAACGGACAGCATAGTCATGAAAAGCCCAAACCAGGAGGCAATATACAGTGGAGCCTGGGAAAAGTTAAAGATACCGTCAAGGGCGTATCGAAACAGTCCAAAGAAGCTCCATTTGGTCTTTCCGGCAACTCGCTCTACATTCTCGTACGGCAGCCAATAGGTCCGAAAACCTATCCAGCCGAAAATTCCCTTTGAGAATCGATTGTACTCACACATTGACACAATGGCATCTACCATAGGGCGTTTCATCAGACGGAAGTCCCTTGCACCGGGCTGAATATCCGTCCGGGATATTTTATTCATAAGACGATAAAACAGTCTTGCAAAAAAGGAGCGTACAAGGGGTTCCCCTTTCCTGGAGAATCGCCTTGTGGCGACACAGTCATACTCCTCTTTTTCAAGGATTTCTAACATTTTCGGCAAAAGAGAGGGCGGATCCTGCATATCTGCATCCATAATTGCCACCAGGTCTCCGGTAGCATGGCAAAAGCCGGCGTACATAGCACTCTCTTTCCCGAAGTTTCTGGAGAATGAGAGATATTTTACCGCTTCGTTTTTGGTCGCAAAGGACTTTATGACAGAAAGGGTATCGTCATCAGAGCCGTCATTGATAAACAGCAGCTCATAGCTGTAGTTGCTCAAGCCGGACAGGGTTTTTGTGACTTCCTCATAAAAGAAGGGTAAAGCTTCCTGCTCATTATAGCAAGGGATAATCAAGGTTATCTTCTTCATAATGCTGCTCCTGGGATAAAACTATTTTTGGGGGCGTCGGTACTTATACTGTTATTAGTATACCATAATTTTTCTGAATTGTAGAGAGATAAAGAAGTGTACAAGTTT
>CAMAHO010000246.1 GCA_945834545.1 uncultured Lachnospiraceae bacterium
GAGGACCACCGGGGACACTAAAAAAGCCGGAAATTACCGTCCCCAGGACCACCTATCCCCTCATATCTTTTTCATAATGGAAGTCACCGGTTTATACAATATGGCCATTAAGACAAAATTACCCACCCCATGTACAATGTCCCATGGTATGCCGGCTATCCACCAGGTAAACATGCTTACCAATCCGGACTTAAAACCGTTTCCGTATGCCCCAATAAAGAAATAGGGAAAGGAACATAAAAATCCAAAGCAAAATCCAAAGATGGAAGACAAGCAGCAGAAGAACCACATAGAATTTGTCTTCCGAAATACATAGGTGAGTGCCACCAGGAGTGGCCAGGCGTACAGGTACATAATCCACCATAAGCCGACTCCGTAAATAGCACCTTCAATCAAAATAAAAACCGGTACAACAAATACGATTTTCCATCCGAAGAAAAGAGTAAACAGAATAAGCCAAAAACTGGTAAGCTCAATGTTCGGTAAAAAGCTTAGGGCTGCCTTGCTGACTTCTATGACAGCGACCATCATACCAATCATAGCAATATCTTTTATTTCTATTTTCTTCCTCATCCCACGCATACTTAATATCCAATCGTATACTGAAACAGATATACATCTCCATCAGAAACAGGCTGGCTGGCAATACCGTACTGACCATATTCTCCATTGACATAAATTGCCCAATAAGATTGATCCACATTCCAGTCTGCAGTCTCACCATTTATGGTGTTTACGAAACCGGATTCCTCCTCATAGGTAAGGCCCTTAGTCTCATCCATGGCCTGCTGCAAATACTCTGCATCTGTCTTTAATGTATATTCTTTTGTTTCCTGTGCCTTATTCATTACCTGAATCGTAATAGCCTTGCTTCCTGACTGAGCCTTTGGTCCAAAGGCAAGAAACAGACCTATAAATAAGGCAGCAATAGCAACCAGTACACAGACTGCTACTAAAACTTTTTTATTTTTACTCATGCTTTAACCTCCTTTGTTTATTCCGTACAAACCAAGTCCTCGTGGTTTTTTCGTACCCTTTTTAGGCAGGTCTTCTGACTTGAGCCTCCTCGTATTGTTTCGTCTTCCCAGCAACAGCCAGTGACGTGTACCTGAAACAAACTCTTCTCTTACAGCGACGAGATCGTGCGGGATTTTCACCTGCTTCCCTTTTCACCCAGAAAGGAATTTCTCCTTACCGGACACCTAAAAAGTAAGCTTTCGCTCAAGATGGGATTTTAGCATATATCCTTCTTTTTCACAAGCTACCTGTATAAACAAACTCCCATTACGGATTTGTGTGCCTGCCACGGATTTATATATTTATATGCAGACGCGCTTTCGCTCTAATCGCACCGTAGCGGTACATAAGCGAGCAAAGTACGCTCGCTAAGGACCGACGGTGCTACAAGGTCTGCATACAAACACACAAATCCGTGGCAGGCACACAAATCCGAAATGGGAGTTTTTTTATATATCTAATACCTTATAAACATAAGCATTGGCTTTCTTTCCGATTCTTGTAATCATACCCACATGGTAAAGAATATGAATCACATATTGGGCTACATATTTTGATATGCCCGCCTCCTTGGCAAATTCAAGAACCGTAAATTCATCTAAACCATAGGGAATAAACTGCATATAATCGTTGGCACAATGTAACTCAATCTCTTTTAGGATGGAAATAGGAACCGTATCGATTCTCTCAAAACCCTTTCTCCTGTATTTTCCCTCATCTGAAGGAATTCGATATTCCTCCGCCTGAATCAAAACTATTTTTATATGTAAGCAGGGATGTTTTAAAAAGCCTTTTATTCCGTATAATTCCGGAAAAGCATCATATTCCTTTCCCTTCCTTGGAGATTTCTTTCTACTTCTTTGCTCGCCGGTAGTTTCGTCTAGCTTAATCACCCACTTTTCCTCAACAATTGGGTGAACTACAGTTACTTGACAATGTTCCTGCTCCAAAAAGCAGGTTAATTTATCCTTTAATCGAAAGAGCTGCTTTGTTTGAACCTCAATAATACGTTTATCACGATAAATATCTGCTATAAACTTGCCAATAGGAATCTCATGGTGGTCTTCATCCGGTTCATAGAAATGCTTTAACACTGCATGAACCGTTCTTTCGGACTGCGTTCCAATCCCAATTCGTTTTCGATTGCGGTCTACAACCTCCAAAGCCTCTTGAAATCGCTCTACCTCTATTCCTCTATCGACCATATCTGCTTTGCACATTCTGCCCATTTTTTACATTCCTTTAACCAATCTAATATATCCTGGGTTTCTTCTTTTGAAAGCCTGTTCCCTGTACTTATCAGCTTACGATATTCCTTTAATTGATGATTCAATTCCTGGAAGATTTGAAAGGACTCTTCATCTATAGTGTCCTTGTGTTGTTCAATTCCGGTCATTGCCTCCTTGTAAGCTACCACCGTTTCATTGTAGGTATCAATCAAAAGCTGCCTGGAATTCTGTTTCCCACATGCAACGAAAAAAAGAAGGAAACACAGGAGAAGAAGAATATTTAGAAAATACCTCACTATTTTACAAACCATTATATCAGACATTTTCTGTTGCCAATACTTATTTTTATACTCTCATATCGGATTTGTGCACCTGCTACGGATTTGTGTGTTTGTATGCAGACCTTGTAGCACCGTCGGTCCTTAGCGAGCG
>CAMAHO010000247.1 GCA_945834545.1 uncultured Lachnospiraceae bacterium
TGGTACATAAACCAGGAAAGAATCGTCAGGCCTGCCGTCTCCGTCCGAAGAATTCTTCTTCCCAGGGTTATAGGCTCCACGCCGGCGTTCATAGCCTTCTGGATTTCGGTCTCCTCAAAGCCGCCCTCCGGCCCGATAAAGACAGCCACCCTCTGCCCCGGCTTTACGCTCTCAACCATCTGCCTGGTCTTATCCATCCCCTCAGCCATCTCATAGGGGATGCATTTTATCTCCATCTGACTGGCCATCTCAAGAGCATTTGCAAAGGAGACTGGCTGCTCCACCTTGGGTATGATTCCCCGCTTGCTCTGCTTCGCCGCAGCCTTGGCGATTTCCTGCCATCGTTTTGTCTTGGCTTCCACTTTCTTCGGGTCCAGCTTTACCACACATCGCTTCGTCTCCACCGGAATGATGCTATAAGCCCCAAGCTCCACAGCCTTCTGAATGATAAGCTCTATCTTGTCCGCTTTGGGCAGACCCTGAAACAGATAGATTTCCGCTCCTAACTCCACATTATCCTCCTTGATAAAGCGAAGCTCACACAGGGCACAGTCCGATTCGTAGGTGCGAACTGCACAGCGGTATTCCTTGCCATCTATCCCATTGCTCACATTGAACTCTTCCCCCGGCTTCATCCGAAGAACATTTTTCATATGATTTAAGTCCGGCCCGAAGATAATGACAGTCTTGTCAGAAATATGAATTTGTTCCGGTTCCACAAAAAATTGATACATAGTATACCTTTCTTACTTCGGCATCTGCATCTCTATGCCGGTTTCCGGGCAGTGACATTTACCCACTCCCCTTGATACGTCACCTCTACAAGCTCCAAGCCTGCTGCCTTTACGGCCTCAACCACGGTCTGCTCCTTATCGTCAATGATTCCGGAGGTAATGTAGATTCCGCCGGGCTTTAACTGGTTGACAATCACAGGGGTTAAGGGCACCAACACATCCGCTAAAATATTAGCCACGACAATGTCATAGCAAGCATAGCCTATCTTATCCTGAATTTCCTTGTCGGTGATGATATTTCCAATCATCATATCAAAATCCCTAGGGTCGATTCCGTTGTCCCTGCAGTTTTGGGCTACAGCCTCCACAGCGCAAATATCCAAATCCGTACCCACAGCATGCTTTGCTCCAAACATAAGAGACAGAATCGCTAAAATGCCACTTCCGGTACCCACATCCAGCAGTAAGGTATCCTTTGTGATGTACTTGCGAAGCTGTCTGATACAGAGCTGGGTGGTCTCGTGCATGCCGGTGCCAAAGGCGGTACCCGGGTCAATGTGCAGAACAACCTTATCCTGATCCTTTGCCTCCACCTTCTCCCAGGAGGGAATCACCAAAATATCATCAATATAGAACTGATGGAAATACTGTTTCCAGTTATTGATCCAGTCGATATCTTCCGTCTCATCCACCTCTAAGCTTCCCTCACCGATATCGCAGAAGACTCTCAAGTCCTCTAGCTCCTGCAAAATGGTAGCCTGCATCTCCTCTACCTGAGTCTGCTCTCCATTTACAGTGATACTTCCGTCTTCATTCTTCTCCACAAAGAAGCTAAGATACGCCTTTCCGTCATCCTCCTCTGTCTCTGGCAGAATGTCCACAAACATCTGCTCCTTTTCCCACGCCGTCAAAGGAATCTTGTCCTCTATCTGTGCCCCCTCCAGACCAATATCATAAAGGGTACTTATCACAATATCCTCCGCTTCTGTTGTTGTCTTTACACGAAATCTAACCCACTTCATTGCTTGTCCTCTTGTATTCTTGATTTTGTTGGTTTAGGCCTTATTACTGTTACTCAAGCCTTTATTTTGTTGCTTAGTGTTTTGTTCTATTTTTCATAAGGCTTTCTGTTGTTTAGTGTTTCGTTCCATTTTCTTAAGGCCTTTTTGTTGTTTAGTGTTTCGTTCCATTTTCTTAAGGCCTTTTTGTTGTTTAGCTCTTATTCCTGATTTGTGTCTTTGCTTTTGTTAATTTCTGCTACTTATTTCGGCTCATACGATACTCTTATAAGCTAGCACATAACAATTTATTATATGTTTTTTTGACTTTTCTGTCAAACTCCACAAGCTTTTCTCTATCTATTTCACAAGCTTTTCTTATCTATTGCAGCAGGCTAAAGATTTCTATATAAACCTCTCAAATCAGTAGCACTTACTTCCTGCTCTCCGACTCGGTGTAAAAGATTTCTGCTAAAATCCTTCAAATCAGTAGCACTTCACTCTTGCTCTCCGGCTCGATGTAAAAGATTTCTGCTCAAACCTCTCATATCAGTAGCACTTACTTCTTGCTCTCCATCTCGATGTAAAAGATTTCCGCTTAAATCGCTCAAATCAGTAGCACTTCACTCTTGCTCTCCATCTCGATGTAAAAGATTTCCGCTTAATCCACTTAAATCAGTAGCACTTACTTCCTGCTCTCCGGCTCGATGTAAAAGATTTCTGCTAAAATCCTTCAAATCAGTAGCACTTCACTCTTGCTCTCCGGCTCGATGTAAAAGATTTCTGCTCAAATCTCTCATATCAGTAGCACTTCACTCTTACTCTACTCTCCAGTGTAAAAGATTTCTGCTGAATTCTCCAAATTCAGTAGCACTTCACTCTTGCTCTACTCTCCAGTGTAAAAGATTTCTGCTGAATTCTCCAAATTCAGTAGCACTT
>CAMAHO010000248.1 GCA_945834545.1 uncultured Lachnospiraceae bacterium
GGGACAGAGATGAGCAGCAAAAAACTCCGTCCCTAATGCACCCTATCGTCTGTCATCTAACGCATATAGAACCCATTCCGCAATGTTGGTGGCGTGGTCTGCTATACGCTCCAAATACTTGGCGATCATCAGCATATCCAGATGCACCTCGCCACTGTCGTTGTCCTTTGCAATCAGGGTAATCAATTCCTCCTTGACCTGTACAAACAGGGCGTCCACAACATCATCGTGGGAAATAACATCCTCCGCCAGGGTTTGATTTTTCCCTGTAAATGCATCGATGCTATGGATTAGCATGACTGTGGATTCGCTGGCCATCTGGTGAATCAGGTCCAAATTGGTCTGTGCAGTGTGCCCGGCAAGGAATTCTACCATCTCGCTGATGTCCGCTGCGTGATCTCCAATCCGCTCCATATCCGTCACCATTTTCATGGCAGCAGTGATGGCTCTCAGGTCCTTGGCTACAGGCTGCTGTTGTATTAAGAGACCAAAGCAGATATTCTCAATCTCCCTTTGAAGCTTGTCCACCTCCTCATCACAGGCCATAATTCTTTTGGCCTTTTCCACATTTCCCTTCACCAGAGCATCGATTGCCTCCTGGATATTCTTTTCGATTAGCTGTCCCATCTGAACCAGTTTGTCGTTTAATTCATACAGCTGATTATCAAACTTGCTTCTCATCCAATCACCCAAACCTTCCTGTTATATAGTCCTCCGTCCTTTTATCCTGAGGATAAGAGAAAATCGTTTTTGTTTCGCCGTATTCCACCATCTCTCCCACCAGGAAAAAGGCTGTGTAGTCCGCTACACGAAGCGCCTGTTGCATATTGTGGGTTACCACCACAATACTGTATTTCTTCTTCAGTTCTTCCATCAGTTCCTCTATCTTCAAAGTAGAAATCGGATCTAAGGCTGAAGTGGGCTCATCCATCAATAGCACCTGGGGTTTCACTGCCAACGCCCTGGCAATGCAAATTCTCTGTTGCTGCCCACCGGACAAGCCTAAGGCAGATTTCTTTAATCTGTCCTTTACCTCATCAAAAATGGCAGCCCCCCTTAAACTTTCCTCCACGATAGCATCCAGCTTCCGCTTATCCTTGATGCCATGCACCCTGGGACCATAGGCAATGTTGTCATAGATGCTCATAGGAAAGGGGTTAGGCTGCTGAAACACCATACCGATTTTTTCTCGGAGCACTGTGGTATCCACATTGGGAGCATAGATGTCCTGTCCCTCAAACTCCACCGCCCCTGTAATCTTCACATTTTCTATCAAATCATTCATACGGTTCAGGGTCTTTAAAAAGGTGGACTTACCACATCCGCTGGGTCCAATGAATGCCGTAATCTGGTTCTTGTAAATCTCCATGCTCACATGTTTTAAAGCCTGGTTTTCTCCATAATATAAATTCAAGTCTTTCACCGAAATGCTTGTTGTCTTTTTCATACTTTCATCCTTTATTCTCATTTCGAAATTGTGTAGCTACCACGAATTTGTGTGTTTGTATGCAGACCGTGTAGCACCGTCTCTCCTTAGCGAGCGTATTTTGTTCGCTTGTGTACCGCGTTACGGTGCGGTTATTGTCTGGTCTGTACATCAAACCGCTTCGTGAGAGCTTTTGTAGCCAAATTAATGAGTAGCACAATCACAAGCAGTACCACTGCTATTCCGAAGGCAGAATCAAAGTCTCCCTCACTTGTGGCCGACAAATACAGCTGAATCGTTAAGGTGCCTCCTGATTGAAACAGCTTTTCAAAGATCCCCAGGAAGCCTTTCGGCAACATCTTTGCAGCGCCAGCGGTAAAAAGCAGAGCAGCTGACTCTCCTACAATTCTTCCAATAGCCAGGATAACACCGGTAATGATTCCGGGCATTGCGGAAGGAATCAGAATGGTTCGAATCATATACCACTTTCCTGCCCCTAACCCGATGGCCCCGTTCCGATAGCCATCCGGGACAGTCTTTAATGCCTCCTGGGTGTTCCTTGTAATCAATGGCAGTACCATCAAGATCAAGGTAAGTGCTCCCGTCATTAAGCTATACCCCAGTCCCAAGGTTTCTCCGAAAAAGAGCATTCCGAATAAGCCAAAAATAATGGAGGGAATCCCGGCAAGAACCTCAGTGGTAAACTCAATCACAGAGACCAGCTTTCCAGGTCTTGCGTATTCATTCAAGTAAATCGCCGCTCCTACTCCAATGGGAGTTGCAATCAACATAGTTGTCAGAATAATCAAAATCGTGTTTACAATATTACCGGCAATACCCACCGTGTTTTTTCTCACTGAGGTAACTGTAGTCAAAAACTCCGGTGTCACTCTTCCCAAGCCCCGTTTTAACACATATAGAATAATAAAAAGTAAAAATAGTATGGCAAAAAGGGAAGACAAATAAATGAAGCCATATAGCAAAATCTCACCCGGGCGCAACCTTTTCTTAGTCATTTGTCTTCTCCCCTTTCCTTTTTAGGCAAGTCAAAAACAGATTGATGCACATAATAAAGAGATACAAAACCAACCCAACCGTAAATAGGACCTGTCTATGTAATCCGGCTGAATAACTCATCTCGCTTACCAGCTGTGTTGTCAAAAACTTCACCGAATTAAATGGCAGGGGGATGTTGACTGCTCCGCCGGCCACCATATTGATTGCCATAGCCTCTCC
>CAMAHO010000249.1 GCA_945834545.1 uncultured Lachnospiraceae bacterium
AGCTCATAACCGAAAGAGCCTGTATGTTTATGCGAGCATAACATACAGGCTCTTTTGGTTATGGCTAAACTGTTACGACTATGTTTACAATCCTGCCGGGAACATAGATTTCTTTTTTAATGTTTCCGGTCAGCTTATCGCCAAGGTATTCCTTGGCTTTTGCAATCACTGCATCCTTGTCCTCATCCTTTGATACGGATATGGTACCACGCATCTTGCCATTCACCTGAATTGCAATTTCCACTGTACTTTCCTTGGTCTTTTCCTCATCATACTCAGGCCAGCTGGTCTGGTAAACACGACCGGCAAAGCCTGCCAGCTGCCACAATTCCTCGGTAATATGAGGTGCCACAGGATTTAAAAGAGTCAACAGTGTTTTGTATTCGCCCTTTGTCACCTGATTCTTCTTGTAAAACTCATTGATCAGGGCCATCATAGCTGCAATGGCAGTATTGTATTTCAGGTTCTCAAAATCGGAGGATACCTTCTTAATGGTCTGATGCAGCTTTGTCTCCAAATCTGCACTATAGCCATCACCCTCCACTAAAATATCCTGAAGCTTCCAAACTCTCTCTAAGAATCTGCGGCAGCCCTTCACGCCATCCTCACTCCATGAAGCGCTTAAATCAAAGGCACCGATAAACATTTCATAGGTTCGCAGGGTATCTGCGCCAAACTCGGATACAATATCGTCCGGATTTACCACATTTCCCCTGGATTTACTCATCTTCTCTCCGTTGGAGCCCAGAATCATTCCATGGCTGGTTCTCTTCTGATAAGGCTCCTTGCAAGGTACTACCCCTTGGTCATACAGGAAACGATGCCAGAATCTGGAATATAACAGATGTAGTGTGGTATGCTCCATACCTCCGTTGTACCAGTCTACGGGAAGCCAGTAATCGAGCGCCTCCTTGCTGGCCAAAGCCTCTGTATTATGAGGATCTGTATAGCGGAGGAAATACCAAGAGGAGCCTGCCCACTGAGGCATAGTATCTGTCTCTCTCTTTGCAGGGCCGCCACAGCAAGGACAGGACACATTCACCCAGGAATCCATAGCAGCCAATGGAGACTCACCGTTGTCTGTAGGCTCATAGGATTCCACCTCAGGCAGCATCAAAGGAAGCTCCTCTTCCTTCAAAGGCACATAGCCGCACTTCTCACATTTAATAATGGGAATCGGCTCGCCCCAGTATCTCTGTCTGGAGAACACCCAGTCACGAAGCTTGTAATTTGTCTTGCTGTGACCAATGCCCTTTTCTTCCAGAAATTCGATAATCTTCTTCTTTGCATCTGCAACGGATAAACCGTTTAAGAACTCAGAATTTACCAGGGTACCGGTAGCAACATCTGTAAACACCTGCTCTGTAACAGGGACAGGACTGCCGGCTACCACCTCAATAATAGGCAAATCAAATTTCTTTGCAAAATCCCAGTCCCTTTCATCATGAGCAGGAACCGCCATAATAGCACCTGTGCCATAGGTCATCAGTACATAATCGGAAATCCAGATAGGAATCTGCTTCTCATTGACAGGATTGGTAGCAGTCAAGCCCTGAATCATCACACCGGTCTTCTCTTTTGCCAATTCTGTTCTCTCGAAGTCAGACTTTTTCGCTGCCTGTTCACGATATGCAAGTAATTCCTCATAGTTTCCGATTTCATCCTTATACTTGTCAATCATAGGATGCTCAGGAGAAACTACCATATAGGTAGCGCCAAACAAGGTATCCGGTCTTGTGGTATAGATTCGAAGCTTGTCCTCCTTACCGGTAATGGAAAAATCCACTTCCGCACCGGTGGACTTGCCAATCCAGTTCTTTTGGGAAACCTTTACCTTCTCTATATAGTCTACATGGTCCAAGCCTTCAATCAACTTTTCCGCATAGTCTGTAATCTTAAGCATCCACTGGCTCTTGACCTTTCTCACTACCTCAGAACCACAGCGCTCACATACACCGTTGACAACCTCTTCGTTTGCAAGGCCTACCTTACAGGAGGTACACCAGTTAATAGGCATCTCAGATTTATATGCAAGTCCTGCATTGAACAGCTTTAAGAAAATCCACTGTGTCCACTTGTAGTAATCCACATCTGTGGTATTGATTTCTCTGTCCCAATCAAAGGAATATCCCAAGGAATGCAGCTGGTTTTTAAATCTCTCCACATTGTTCTTGGTCACAATCTTAGGATGAATATGATTTTTAATGGCATAGTTTTCTGTTGGCAAACCAAAGGCATCCCAGCCCATAGGGTAAAGCACATTGTAGCCCTGCATTCTGCGCTTTCTTGCCACAATGTCCAAGGCTGTGTAAGGTCTTGGATGTCCTACATGAAGTCCCTGTCCGGAAGGATAAGGAAACTCTACCAAAGCATAATACTTTGGTTTTGAATAATCTTCTGAGGTTTTGAATGCCTTTTCCTCATCCCAAACCTTTTGCCACTTTGTCTCCACCTCGTGGTGGTTATACGGTACTGCCATAGTTTTTTCCTCCAATATCAATCCGCTCTCCTGCCAGTCAGGAAAGGCATAGTATCTAAATACGAATTGCTCATCATAACACCAAAATATTTTAGTATGAAAGCTGTCGTCTGTCAATGGGAATCACACAGGGGACAGGTCCGTTTGACCCCGTAGCCATAAGGCT
>CAMAHO010000250.1 GCA_945834545.1 uncultured Lachnospiraceae bacterium
ACCTCAAAAAGGGCAGGTGTTCCTTTCCATATCATATACAAAGTAATTGCTACTACCGACAACACTGCAACAACCGCTGTCACCAAAAAGACATTTTTTGCAATTTGTTCTCGTACCTTCTTCATACACTCCCTCGCTTATTCCGGGATAATAAGTCCAACCGACTGAATAATCTCTTTTCCTTCCGCACTCTTTATGTAATCAAACCAGGTTTTTACCAAATCGCTCTGTGCGCTTACCTCCCCTTTCGTAGCCATTACAAAAGGTCTCTGAAGAGCATAGGTACCGTTTAAAATATTTGCCTCTGTGGCATCTACCCCATTTAATTTAGCAGCCGCAACGGTATCATTCACAACATCCAGGGAAACATAGCCAATGGAACCGGGGGTTGCAGCAACCTTTGCAAGAACCGCTCCGGTAGAATCCAATTCTTGAGCATAAACGCAGGAATCCTTCACACCATTCAATTCCTCAAAGGCGTCTCTCGTACCGGAACCTGCCTCTCGGCCGATGACAACGATTGCCTCGTCCTTTCCCCCAAGCTCGGACCAGTTGGTAATAGCTCCTGTGTAAATTCCGGCAAGCTGTTCGGAGGTTAGGTCATTCACGGTATTGTCCTTATCCACAATCACTGCAATTCCATCTAAGGCAACTACATTTTCCACAGCTCCTGCTTCTTTTTCACTATCCTTGATGTGTCTGGAGGCATTTCCGATGTCAACACTGCCTGCATTTAAGGACTCCAGACCCGCACCGGAGCCGGTGTACTCTGTTGTCACGACAATGCTTGGATAGTCCTCCATAAAGCCCTCCATCAAGGCCTCGCAAACCTTCTCCATAGAGGTGGAGCCTGCTAAGGTTATGGTGCCCTTTAGCTCCTCCTTTTGTTCTGTTTTTGATTCTTCCGTGCTGGCTTCTGTCTGTACCTTATTATCCTGGCTGGCAGTTCCCTGTGCGTTTTCTGAGCCGCAAGCAGTCAATCCTAAGATTCCGATACTTCCTGCCAATGCATAGGCTAATACTTTTGTGATTTTATTCTTCATAATTTCCTCTCTTTCCGACATTCCTTATTCTTTCCTATAAAAAATGTCTCTTGTTCTCATCACAAGAGACATTCTAATTTCCATATGTAAATTTCAAAGACAGTGTAATGTAATTTTGATGTAAAAGTTGTGTGGAGGTGGACCTGTCCCCTATGTCCCCCGGGAAATCACACGACTCTCGAGGGTTTCACACGAACAATGGGATAATTTTTAGGTTCTCCCTCTTTCCTAGTCACCTGAATATATCCATTCTCCGTGTCCTCAGGTGAGTAGAATGCCTTCACCTGCTTTTGAAACGAAGCGTTTATCATCTCACATCTTGTTTTATATTCCGCCTTATTGAATACAACCAATATTCCCTCTTCCCCCATATTGATAGCCGAATCATCCTCTTCTAAATTTAGCATAATTGTTTTTTCCAGTAATGCCGTAACCTTGTCTCCCATATCATCACCATATTTTTCACAATATGCGTAGAAAGCTTTATTACTTTCAAATGAAAACAATACCGCTCTATATTCTAAAGTGGGATTTTGACTCCTCTTATACCGTTTTTCACGCTTATGCTGATATTTCTGAATGCTTTCCTTTGCCTTACTATTTACTGTTTGTAATGTTTCGTCAGGTTTACATAGGTAATACCCCTGTCCGTTATGGACTCCGAGTTTCAATAAGGTCTCCAGCTCCTCCTTTGTCTCGATACCTTCTGCAATCAGTTGACTATCTGTCAGATTCGCAAATTCTACAAGAGATTTCACCATAGCCCTTTTGATGCGATTCTCCTGTATATCCCTAATTAGAGACATGTCCAACTTCAAATAATGCGGAGCGATATCACAGATTAAGTTCAGTCCTGAATAACAGGAGCCGGCATCATCCACGGCAATTGTATAGCCCTGAGACTTGTAATGCCTAATTGTATCCTTAAACCCTTTTATATCGTCTGCAGCATTTCGTTCCGTGACTTCATACACCACATCTTCCAGATGAATTCCGTATTTTGATAAGGTTCCTTTCGTGAAACCCGCGTGAAAATTACTATCGTGGATTACCATAGGATTCACATTTATAAACAACTTGATATGATCCGGGATTTCAAAACTGTGATATTTTTCCAAAATCTTAACTCTGCAAAGCTGCTCCAGTTCCCAAACCTTTCCATAGATTCCTGCTAAAGTGAATAACTCTTCCGAAGAAACGATTTCTTTTGGTTCCGTTACCCTGCTCAGTGCTTCATACCCAATTATAGCTCCATCCAACAAGGATACTATTGGTTGAAATACCGGCTTTATCCGCTGACTCTCCAAAATATCAGTAAAATCATCTTTTATACTTTTCATATGTCCTCCCTATTTGTTTCGATACCTTTTTGTAAATAAGATTCCACTTGTAACAGCTGTTAACGGAGCAACCGTAACTAAGCCAAAGGAGCCAACGATTGTATGTACAATCTCTGCTGCAACATATTTATAATTGAGCATTAATTCAATCGGAGTACCTTGCGCCATAAAAACCATGAGAAGTGCTATATAACTGCCGGAATAGGCTAACAGTAAAGTGGTTGTAGTGGAACCACAGGCTGCCCGACCTATTGCAAA
>CAMAHO010000251.1 GCA_945834545.1 uncultured Lachnospiraceae bacterium
ATACTTTTCTTAGAATTATACCATACAATCATGATATAATGGAGATTATTATACAAAGAAACAAAAGCAGATAAATACTCGTTGCTAACAATAACGAAAAAACAGAGCTATATTGATGATTCGAGAAGGAGCAAAGAATGATGACTACCAGAGAAGCTGTTTTAAACTTCTGTCTAACATTACCTGATACCTACCAAGACGCCCCATTCCATGACGAAAACTGGCAGTTAGTAAGATGCCGTAAAAATAAGAGGGCCTTTGCTTGGACTTATGTGAAAGATGGTAAGCTTTGTGTCAATGTAAAGGTATCCCCTGAATGGCGAGATTTTTGGAGGCAGACCTACGCTGCCGTACTTCCGGGATACCATCAGAATAAGAAGCATTGGAACACGATTATTCTGGACGGCACCATTCCCACGGAAGATATCAAAAGGATGCTTGCCGAAAGCTATGATTTAGTATGCCTGGCAAAGAAATAGCTCCACTAGTTCCAAATCACACGAATGATATAGGGTTTCTGTCGCTCTCATTCACCAGGTGATAAAAAGGCCCCATGTTTAGTACCACATCAAAGCTTTCATCCGCAAATACACTCATATCAGTTGCATCTAAAACCCTTGTATCTATCTCATAGGGTTTGCTTTGTGCCATTTCCTTCATAACTTCCACATGTCTTGGAGTAATATTCGTAGCAGTTACCTCATGGCCTTTATCTGCAAAATAAAAAGCGTAAACTCTATATAAAGTAATTCCTCCATATCAAGGAACAGATAATGCCGACCATGCATCTTTAGCCAGCACAACTGAATTGACCATGCTCTCCAACACTTCCTCGAATTCCTCTTTTTTCATCTCCCTGCCATCCAGACTATAATAGGGGCAAGGTTCTGTGCTGTCCTCCGGCATCAATTCCTGTCTTGCAAAAAGCTTGTTGATTTCCTTGATTTTACCGTTCGGCAGATACTTAAAAATCGTATATATGGTAGAACCGTTTGTATCATATTGTCTGACCATAGTACCATCTTCCAATGGGTAATCTCTGCAAGCTCCCTCGTTTGCATCATGATTCCAGCATATCACACGCCCATCTTCGCAGTGAAATACGCCATTGTAAGTACCAGGAGAATCTACCGACTGAATCAGCATTTCATCCACTCCGTCTCCGTCCAAATCCAACATGGTGCATTCCAATTTGTTGTCCTTGACAATATCCCATATTTCCAATTCTTCTGATTCGTCATAAAGCACCGCCGAAGTCATGCCATGCAGGAAATCTGAATATTCAATATAGGGAGTGCTCATCAATCCTCCCCCATTTCTATTAGGAAGTTCCACATTGTAAAAATAATACTTTCTGTAAGGGGTTTTTGCTGTATCAAAGGATATCCTTCCTAATTTGCAACCATCGATCTTAGAGTAATATGTTTCCGTTCTCTCCTGAACTATCTCCAAATAGTCACTGCGCTGTTTGTCAGTGAAATTATTTCCATTAGCCAGAACAAAATTCTCTACAAAATATTCTGCTTGCCAGGATTCATCTGTGAGCATTTCCGTTTCAGAAGCGTTCCTATTTAATTCCAAATTCCGATAGGCTTGCAGTATGGCCTCCACATGGTCATCCCGCTTTAATATCTCTTCATAAATCTTACTGTAGCCGGCGTAAATAGAAAGCTGAATATCCTTTTGGGTATCATCGTACCAGGGCATAACGGAGAACAACGGATATCGCAGTGTTAATTCTGCAAGCTCCCTCGTTGTCATCTCGTCCAAAAGATCCTGGGGTGGATTCAGCACATCCGTTTTCTCTTCAGCTGACAATTTACTGAATTCCGTCTCCTCGGCCTTGGAAGGATACTCTCTGGTAGCATACCAAATGTCTTCCCACTTGGTTGCAGCTTTTTCCGTTTCGGGTGCTGAGGAAATCTCCGATTGGGATTCGGATTGTTCTATAAAAGACTCACTATTTTGAATCACTTCGTTGTTTGCATTATTCTCTGGCTGACCTGAACAGCCGGCAAGTAAAACAACGATACTAAGCATGGCTAGTGCTGTTTTTTTCATATTTTCATGTCCGACCTTGCTTCTTATCCAACTTACATAATTTGCCATAGCATCCCCTCCAAGCCGATTGTTTCTGATATTAAAATATCATAATTCTGTCAATAAGTCATCCCAGTAATCGTCTGACACATTTAAACTTCCACCGAAATAGTATTGCCTGTACTATGTGTCTGGTAACATTGGCAATCGCATTCAAAATTTTCAAAAAAGTGTTTGACATTTATGATACATGATGCTATTATACTACTTGCGCAAAGCAATATGTGGTGTATGCGGAAGTGTCGGAACTGGCAGACGAGCAAGACTAAGGATCTTGTGATCATTGCGATCGTGTGGGTTCAAGTCCCATCTTCCGCAGGAATAGAAAAGGGTTAAGCCGTATGGCTTAGCCCTTTTCTTTTATGCCGAGGAGTCCCTTGAGTCCAAGGCTCAAGGTCTCCTCGCCATAAATGGCTCGTCGGTCGGTTCGGTGGGAAAAAGGTCCACCGGACCTTTTTCTGCGTGCACCTTCCGGTGCACTTTTCCACCTCACCCCATCTTCCGCAATTGCTTACTGTTTAAAGTATTTGATGCAGCTTGA
>CAMAHO010000252.1 GCA_945834545.1 uncultured Lachnospiraceae bacterium
CTGACCTCATAATAACCTGTAACGTCAATCTTTATTCTAAGAATTTCTTTTTCCATACAATACCTCCACATTTCATCCACTCTGGTGAAACTTAGGCTTTTGACCCTGGTGTTATACGTTGAAGCAGCTTCCTCCTACGAATTCTCTGCAGATGGAATTGTTGGGGAGCGATTCACTGGTTACATTTAAGAAGTAGTCCAGGAATTTCAGCAGTCGCTTTGCTTCATAATACTCCGGGGCATCCTTGGGGATCTGAAATAGGAGTGGTTCTGCATACTGCTTAATCACGGCTAACTCATAGATTAAGGCTGAGTTAAACATAGCATCTGCTTCCTCCTGAAATGGGAAAATATTTTCCTCCTCCCCTCTTCTGACCGATTTCCACATACCAATAGTACGGCGGGCGTCCGAACCTCTGGTTCTGGCGTCACGAATCATCCTTCTTAACAATCTTCCGTCCGTTGTAGGTATTCGGTTGTGGTCATCTACATTGATTGTTGTCAAGGCACTGATATAAATCTTGAATTTACTTTCATCCGGCAAGGCATAGGACATTTTAGGATTTAGACCGTGAATCCCTTCGATTACCAAAATGTCGTCTGCGCCTAATTGTTTATAGTTACCTCGATATTCTCTCTTCCCGATTTTGAAATTAAAGGTAGGCAGCTCTATGCATTCTCCCTTTAACAACTGCGTCATATCCTCGTTAAATTTTTTTATATCAATGGCTTCGAGGCACTCAAAGTTATAGTTTCCTTCCTCATCAAGAGGTGTAAACTCTCTGTCGACAAAATAGTCATCCAAAGCGATGGGATGCGGTACCTTCCCCAGGGTTCTCAGCTGGATTGATAATCTGTGAGAGAAGCTGGTCTTTCCGGAGGAGGAGGGTCCTGCTATCATGATAAACTTAACATTTCCTCTCTCCACTATCTGCTTCGCAATCTCACCGATGGTCCTCTCCTGCTCGGCTTCCTGTACCAAAATGAGCTCACTTAAAGAGCCGTTGCAAATCTGATTATTCAAATCCCCAACTGTCTCCATACCGATTTTCTGCCCCCACTCTGTAGCCGCTTCAAGCGTGCGGAAGAGTTTCTTCTTTTCCTGGAAGGGCTGAACTATCTCCGGAAATTTCTTTGAGGGCAGCAACAGCATAAAGCCATGTTCATAGGGAATGATATCAAAATGCTTTACATATCCTGCATTTGGCAGCATGTAGCCATAGAAATAATCGAAATAACCCTCCATCTCATACACATTAACAGCAGAGCTTCTGCGATAAGCAAATAAAGCAACCTTGTCCTCCATATGGTGTGAGCCAAACAGTTCTTTTGCATCATCTATACTCATGGAAAACTTTTTAAATGGCGTCTTTTTCTCCACATGCTCCAGCATTTTTTCTTTTATAAGCTTAGCGTTTTCCTTCGTGGGAGCAACCATTTCACGACTGTTGATGTACAATCCGTTTCCCAAGGTAAATTCCACCTTACTCTTTGCCGCCGGAATCTCACCAAACAAGTCGAATACCGCCTTTAAAAACAGCATGGTTGCTGTGCGGACATAGGTCATATACCCCACATCATCCCTCATGGTAAAATAGTTTACGGTACAGTCTTTATTCACTTCCTTAAACAGTTCTCTGATTTTACCGTTAACCGAAACAAGACCGATGAGCCCATGCTGTTTTTCCTGATAGGGCTCCACAATTGTCTCATAGGTTGTGCCCTGAGGAACTGTTATTGTCTCCCCCTGAATTGTAACCTGATATCGCTTTTCCTCCATAAAAACCTCCTGTTATCGGTATAATACTCTCTCTATTCGTTCTATATCCCTTTGAACCTCCAAAAGCCTCTGCTCCGCCTTATCCCCTGTCGTAGCTTCCAGCCTTTCTCTTACCCCTTGATATGTATGCAACTCCTTCTCCAAGTATTCCAAGAATACATTAGAGCGTTGCTTGATCAGAATTGGTCCAAAGTAATCCTCGTCGCTAATCTGCAGTGAGCGGTTCTCTGTGCTTCCCCACACAGCTTTCATGGGAAAATAATACTTTCCCCCGTCGAAAACTGCCCTTTCTTCAACAATCATTAGATTATTTACCCGAAGAAACTGCCGGAATAAGGGCAACTCCGACTGCGGTTGCAGAACAAACTCCCTGATTCCTGGAGTCACTTCTTTTCCGCGACAAATAATGTCCATCATAAGTCTTCCGCCCATGCCTGCCATAATTAAGCTGTCTGCTTCACCAGGTACAAGCCTATCCATGCCATCTGAAAGCCTTGTCTCGATTTGATTCTGCAATCCTGCTTGCAAAATATGCTCCTTGGCCATCCCAAGAGGGCCTTTTCTCACATCCATAGCAATGACACCGGGCGAAATCCCGTTTTGAACCAAGTAGATGGATACAAAGCCGTGATCACAGCCAATATCAGCCACCTTATTCCCCACTGTAACCATATCGGCTATGGTCTTTAGTCTCTCGGATAATTTCACCTTCTGCATCAATCCAAATAATCCCTTAATTTTCTGCTGCGGCTGGGGTGACGAAGCTTGCGAAGTGCCTTTGCTTCAATCTGACGGATACGCTCTCTGGTAACATTAAACTCTTTTCC
>CAMAHO010000253.1 GCA_945834545.1 uncultured Lachnospiraceae bacterium
TATTTTTATAAATTTCCTTTGCAACTGCTGTTGACAGCACTCTAGCATCCGTTCTGGGATAGGTGACCATCTTCTTTTCGTACAATTCCTGAATCACACGAAGGGTCTCGTCCGGACTGATTTTAAAGTATTTGGAGCATTCATTCTGCAATTCAGCCAGATTATAGAGCAGAGGAGGATTTTTACTCTCCTTCTTCTTTTCAATCTGTAAAATAGTTGCAGTTTTCGGTTCTTGACTTAGATAGTCAATTAGTTTTTCAGCGTCCTCCTTCTTTTTGAATCCATTTTCTTTATACAAAAGCGGTGAGCCCTCATATCTTGAGCCCGGTAGTGCCTTCCATTCAGCAACAAAAAACTCCGTCCCTAATGCAACAGTTCCCAACACGCGATAGAATGGTGTCTTTGTGAAATTACGGATTTCGCGCTCCCTGTTTACAACCATTCCCAACACGCAGGTCATGACACGTCCAACTGAGATAACACAGCGCTCCCTGCCAAGAAATTGCTTGATTCCCTGACCGTATTTTAAGGTCAGTGCTCGGGAGAAGTTAATCCCCATCAGATAGTCTTCCTTGGCTCTAAGGTAAGCGGCATCACCCAATGCATCATATTCGGATAGGTCCTTTGCCTCTTTGATTCCGCGCAAAATCTCTTCTTCTGTCTGCGAATCAATCCAAACTCTTTTTCTTAGCTTGCCCTTGACTCCGGCCATCTGTTCTACCAGTCGATAGATATACTCTCCCTCTCGACCGGAGTCAGTACAGACATAAATACAATCTACATCCTGACGATTTAAGAGCTTGCTGACGATTTCATACTGAGACTTGGCAGACTCGATTACCTCATATAAAAATGTACTCGGCAAAAAAGGAAGTGTATTGAAGCTCCATTTCTTGTACCTCGCATCATACACTTCCGGATAGCTCATAGTAACCAGATGACCGACGCACCAAGTGACAATCGTATCATCCGATTCCATATAGCCGTTATATTTTTTCATATTTTGTTTTAAAGCGTTGGCAAATTCCCTTGCAACGCTTGGTTTTTCTGCAATGAAAATATGTTTTCCCAAATATTCTTACCACACTTATTTCCAGTGCTTGGAAGGTTTCTTTCCAAGCACCTATGTCTACATCTGCTTCTCTAATAGTTCTTCAAACTCATCCGCAGGTAAGGGTTTGCTAAAATAGAAGCCTTGAATGATATCGCAACCTATTTGTCTTAAATAATCATATTGCGTCTCGTATTCCACACCTTCTGCTACGGATTCAAAGCCAAGCTCCTTCGCCATATTTATGATGGATTCTGTAATGATCTTGGTGGGTTTATCTGTCAACACTGTATCAATAAAGGATTTATCTATTTTCAGTGTATCGATCGGAAGTTTTTTCAAATAACTAAGGGAGGAAAAGCCTGTACCAAAATCATCCAAAGAAACACGAACACCGTGGCTCTTTAAACTTTTGAGCTTTTCAGTAACCCCTTCAAAGTCATCTATCAAAATAGATTCCGTCACTTCAATTTCAATTTCGCTGGGGTCTATCTGATATTTTTCAATTGTATCCAAAAATCTGTCAACAAAATGCTCTTGCAGATATTGCCTTGCTGAAACATTGATGGAAAGCGTTAAGTGCTTTTGATAGTTCTTTTTCCAGACAGAGAACTGTCTGATACTCTCTTCAATTACCCAATTACCGATAGGGATAATACTTCCGTTCTTCTCTGCAATAGGGATAAAAATGACAGGACTGATAAAAGAACCCATACCATCTCTCCAGCGAATCAAGGTCTCCATACCACGCAGCTCTTTTGTGCCTGAATAATACTGTGGCTGGTAAAACAATTCAAAGCTGTTGGAAAAGATGGCATCCTTTAACTTGTGCTCAATTTCAATGGAATCCAAAAATTCATCTAAAATCGGCGCGTCAAAATACTTGATTGAATCCTTCCCCATATTCTTACAACGCAGCATTACAATTTCAGCACAGTTAATCAGCTCCATAGAGTTTTGTGCTGCTTCAGGATACTCTGCAACACCCACTGAAACGGACATATACACTTCCTGATTCATTCCAACAATATAGGGTTTGGAATTTCTATGCTTAACAAGCCGGTATACCGTGTCTGCGTTGAGTTTGATATCAGGGCTATATATAGCGATACAAAATACATCATTGTTAAAACGACAGGAAATCACTCTGTCATTACTCTGATCCTTTAAAAATGCTCCGAATTGCTGGACTAACTCATCGCCCTCCACCATGCCTATACCATCATTGATCTTGTGAAAATCATCAATATCAAGCATCATGACACTGACTACTTCATTTTCCTTTTTTGCTTTTACAAGCATCTCACCGAGCCTTTTCACGAAATAATTTCGATTAAACAAGCCGGTTAGGCTGTCATAATAGGCAAAATACACCAACTCGTCATTTTGTAATTTAAACTTTGTAATATCACGGACTAAAACAATTTTATCTGAAATATTGCATTTACCGGGACTATCGGGGGTGTTTTTGTAATTTACGTGTGTAATAAATTGATACCATCTCTTTTTATCAGCTGACAGGCACTCTACAGAATCATCC
>CAMAHO010000254.1 GCA_945834545.1 uncultured Lachnospiraceae bacterium
ACAATGACAATCACAGCGATTACAACACAAACCACTACTGTGGATTGTCCCTCATTCCCGTCGGTCACTTGCGCTATATTCTCCTTCGCATTCTCATCCCCCGGCTTATCCTCAGTCGTTACCTCAGAGGTTTCTGAAGGTTCCATGTCAGTATCCTCAACCGCTTCTGAACCGGCACTCTCCGGCTCTTCTGTGTCTGCAAGCACCTGGGTTTCATATCTGTCTTTTTCTTCTACCATAGTCACAGAGATGTCATCCACATAGAAATCCGCTGTTCCGTCGCCTTTGAAGAATAAAGCTCTCTCCCGCTGCTCCTCGTCAAACTGATAGGAAAAAGTAACCTTCGTCCAGTTCGTATCGATCTGGGCTGTGACAATCTCACTAGTTTCCTTGTCAATCATTCCCAGCGTAACTGCGCTGTTGCTGTCAGCTTGCAGATAGAGCGTAATATTTATCGTCTTGCCTGCATACTTACTGAGGTCCATAGTAGCATAAGAGTTCTCGCCTGCTGCTGTGATTGCGGCACTAAAGCCTATGTTTGCATCCTTGGAGTGATTTACCCGGGATTTTTTACCCAAGGTTTTCGGGAAAAAGCCATATTGCTCCGGACTTGCAAGTACAGTGGCTCCACCCTCCTTGTAGGGTTCAAAATCGATAAACAGGTCATGAGGCTTCTTTGCCTCCAAATCGCCGTAAATGAAGGCACTCAAAAGCTCAGGGTATGCCATCTCTCCGGTTTTTCTCACAAAATAATTATGGCACTCTCCGCCACTATTGCCTTTGGCTCCGTTATCCCACACCACTGCCGGTATTCCGTATTCGCTTGTGATATCACCGAAATAAGTAAACCACATTTTCCTGGCTTCATCGTTGTCTCTTGTGTTTGTTGCTCCACATTCTCCGATGACAACAGGTATCTCCTTGTTTAAGAACAGGCTCTTTAGGTTACTCATCAAAGAGGTAATGTCTGCTGTATCCTGGGTATTCTTTGGATTAAAGCTGTCCTGATTGTCAGACAGACAAAAGTTATAAGGAGAATAACAATGCACGGAAATGATGACATTCTCTGCATCCTTACTGTTGTATTGGGGAATCTCAATGGATTTTAGGACACTGGGATTGCTGGAGGCAGCATATCCGGGAATCATAAGACCACGCTCCGCATTATATCCCTTTCCGTTGCCTCGAATGCTGTCCACAAAGACCTGATTCAGATAATTGACTGCATCATAGCAAGCCTGATTGCCGTTCCATTCATAGTCCTTGCCAACGGCTCTGGGCTCATTCATGCCCTCAAAAATCAAATGCTGGTCATACTCCGCAAAACGGTCTGCAAGCTGATTCCAGACGGCACTTAACTCCTTGCCGATTTCCTTGTAGTTTTCGTGAATGTTCTTATCATTCACCCAGTTCTCATGGTGCAAGTTCAAGATAACGAACAGTCCATTGTCAAAGGCATAGTCCACCACCTCGTTGACTCTGTTTAAAAATGCTTCCTCAATCTGATATCCGTTGGATGAATCAATGTACTTATACCAGGTTACAGGAATACGAATGGTCGTAAAGCCCGCTGCCTTCACTCCGTCAATCAATTCCTTGGTTACCTTCGGGTTTCCCCAGGAGGTTTCCTGACTGTATACATCGTTTTTGTTTCCGCCGGTAGCATCAAATGTATTGCCCAGATTCCATCCTTTTCCCATCATTTGGGTAATCTCCCAGGCTGATTTTCCCGTCAATTTCTCACTCTCTGCTTTGGATGTGACAGGGCATACTCCTATCAATAAAATCATTGCCATGGCAAATGCAATCGCACGAGCTGTCTTTTTCATCCTTACTGTCATCTCTGTGTTCTCCTTCTTTATATTATGTTCTTTTATATGTTCCAGCATCTCTTGCTGTACTAATTTCGTTTCTGGCAGGTTTCGCAAAAATACACGGTTCCTCCCATATAAGCAGCCTTATGAATCAGGGTTCCGCATTTCATACAGGGCTCCTCCGTGGCTGTTGCCATTGGTTTCTTAGCTTATTCTCATGAAAATCCCATTATCTGTGAATATACATCCTGCTCATCTCAGGCTCCCCGTCGCCCTGCGCCATACAATGAAATTCCCAGCCGTACCGCTCATAGAAATCTGTATGTGAGGTAATTAGATAAACCGGGGATATTTCCTTTTCCTTTAGTTCCTTCACAACCATATTAAGGAGCTTGCCTGCAATCCCCCTCCCGCGGTAATCCTCTTCTGTGTAGACCGCACAGATGTTAGGGGTCAAATCCTTTCGGTCGTGAAAATCATTCTCTATGACGCCTAAGCCTCCTACGATTTTCTCTCCATCCAGACACAGATACCAGCCGTATTCGGTTTCCTTATTTAGATACGCTTCCATACATTCCTTGTAGGCCTCCTGGGGCACCCACCATTTCAAATGAAACCACAAGGAAGCTTCCTCAAGTAACTCCGGTTTCTGTCTTAAATTGATATATCGAAATTCTCCCATACTACTCACCTCTTTCCTTGCATCCGAAAATAACTTTTCGCTTGGTTTTCTGCTCGGATACAGTATACCATTTGTTTTGGTTTCATACAAG
>CAMAHO010000255.1 GCA_945834545.1 uncultured Lachnospiraceae bacterium
GTTGCCCCCGAGGGATTTTAAGTCCCTTGCGTCTGCCTATTCCGCCACACCAGCAAAACGCACTATCTAGGCTAAATGCCAATGGATGGAGGTGGATTCGAACCACCGAAGCAATTTGCAGCAGATTTACAGTCTGTCCCCTTTGGCCACTCGGGAATCCATCCATAGATTACGTCTCATAACCAACAGGAATTTTAGCATAACTGCTCACAAATTGCAAGCGACAAAAATCAGACCCTAGTCAACATCAAAATCAAGCCCTCGTCAACAACTGGGACGGATATGAGCAGCAAAAAACTCCGTCCCTAATGCAACAGGGTGGCTGAGGTAGGGGGCAGGGTGATTTTAATGCGCCCTGCGGTAATCTCATAAGAGATGCCACCTAAGAAGTATTCCCCTGCTTTGGATTGAAACAGGGTAGTCATCTTGCCTGTCATGGGAGCACCAATTTCCCAGACAGAAACCTCCCGCTCCAGAGGAGTGTCGTTATTGTTGATTAGGATAAGGCTGCAGGCTGAGTTGGTAAAACGGCCGTAGGCTAAAAAATTATAATCATTGTCAATCACCTTTAAGGAACCTTCCCTTAGCTCACGGTATTGATTTCTAAGGGCAATCATGTCCTTATGGAAAACGATGAGCTGCTGATCCTCATTTCCCCAAGGATAAGTCCTCCGGTTATCCGGGTCGGTAAAGCCACAGACGCCTGCCTCATCCCCATAATAAATGGTAGGTGCGCCTATCCAGGTCATCTGCATGACAACGGCTTCCATAAACACTGCTTTGTTAATTCCCTGATTTGCCGCCTCAGGACCAAGGGTGCTGGTCCTGCCAACCTTATGGTTGGTTCGGGTTAAAAATCTGGAATGGTCATGATTGGAAAGCTCATTCATGGCTACCTGAAGGCTGGGCATGGTAAAGCTGGCACAGTGATGCCTCATAGCGCCTAAAAAGCTTTCCGAATTCCCCAGTAAATCTTCTCTGAAATCGTCGCTGTGCTTTTCCATACCTGTCAAAAACCAAGTCACAGGCTCCATAAAAGCATCATAGTTCATGACCGTATCCCACTCGTTACCCTGGAGCCAGTCTCTGGTATTCCCATAATGCTCTGCCAGGATAATGGCCTCCGGATTGGCTCTCTTGACGGTCTTACGAAAGTCTTGCCAAAAGCTGTGATTAAAGGCGGGGCTGTGGCCCAGGTCCGCTGCCACATCCAGTCGCCAGCCATCCGCATTGTACGGAGCAGAAACCCATTTTGCGCCGATGCGCATGACATAGTCATACAGTTCCTTGGAATTTTCATAGTTAAGCTTTGGCAGAGTATCATGTCCCCACCAACCGTCATAAGTAGTATTGTAGGGCCATGCGTTTTGGTTTTTAAAATCAAAGAACTCTTTGTAGGGGCTGTCTGCACTGACGTGGGCCCCTTTCTCATATCCGGGAGCATTCTCATAGATACACTCCCTGT
The DNA here is from genome assembly GCA_945834545.1 of uncultured Lachnospiraceae bacterium. GTDB lineage: Bacteria > Bacillota > Clostridia > Lachnospirales > Lachnospiraceae > Acetatifactor. The sequence continues at coordinate 1,466 of CAMAHO010000255.1, forward strand.
CCATCCATTTATTAAACGAGCCACAGTGGTTAAACACACCGTCCAGGATAACTCGCATGCCTCTTTTGTGGGCTTCCTCCACAACCTTGGCAAAGAGTGCATTGCTGGCTTCCAGATTGCGCTTATCCGTCACACGATTGATATATCGGCTGGCTTTCTTATTATCCTTTTCACCCCAGGGCAAAAGCTCGCCCTCGTCATACACAATCTTTCCAAAATGTGGGTCTATATAATCATAATCCTGGATATCATACTTATGGTTGGAGGGAGAGACAAAAAGGGGATTAAAATAGATAACCTCCACACCCAGATCCTTTAAGTAGTCCATCTTATCCAAGACGCCCTGTAAATCTCCGCCATAGAATTCCCGCACATCCATCTGCGCCGGATAGCGATTCCAATCCTCTACCTTCTGGACCTGCTCTTTGATATAGGCGTATTCCCCGGTGAGAACATCATTGGAGGTGTCACCGTTACAAAAACGGTCCACATAAATCTGATACATTACAGCACCCTTGGCCCACTCCGGCGTATGGAACCCGGGAATAATTGCAAAATGATAGTATTCCGTAATTTCCCTCACGATTCCTCTGGTGTCATAATATCCAATCAGCTGTCCTATATGAAGTTCAAAGTAGTAGGTGATTTTCTCATCACTTAGCTGGTAGGAGGCCACATAGTAGTCAAACCTGCCTTCTGTCCTTTCCTTGTCCATATATATCTTTTCTTTATTACATACCAGATAAACTAAATCCACATTATCCTTGGCTGTACGCAAATGTATCTTTACTTCCTCATAGGGCTTTGGCTCAGCCGGAGTCACATACCATTTGCTGGTGTCACTGAATACTGCCCGCTTATTAAAAACAGGTCTCATATTTGCAATGTACTTGCGATTGTTTTCCAATTGACGATAATACTCTGTATTCATTTCGCGCATCCTCCCCCGTTGTGAGAAATCTATACTATTTTAGCATTATCTTATGATTATTGAAAGAAAAAAGTTTCGGGCAACATTAGGGGCAACATTGGGGGTGGGGGCAACATTAGGGACGGAGTTTTTTGCTGCTCTTAT
>CAMAHO010000256.1 GCA_945834545.1 uncultured Lachnospiraceae bacterium
CTTACAGCGATTGTTTCTGTCCTGGCATATCTGTGTTATCTGATTGCTAAGAGGGAGAGCTGAAGCTTGGGAAAGTGAAGCTCAGAAAAGTCAGAAAAAGATAATAGAGTTTGTGAATGGGGTACAGAGAGGGAAAATGAGTGTCTGTACCCCGCTTTAGAGAAGGAAGAAGTGAAGAGAGCTGGCGAGCGGGGTACAGAGAGGGAAAATGAGTGTCTGTACCCCGCTTTAGAGAAGAAAGAAGTGAAGAGAGCTGGCGAGCGGGGTATAGGGCGGAAAAAAGAGCAACTGTACCCCACACAAGTCAAGCAAGGAAGCTAGGGGAGAAAAAGTGAGAGGATATGTTAAGTCTAAGCATTCTTGCAACAAAATTTAACAAAAATGATAAAAAACTGTTAAGATTAGTTGGTTGAGTACAGACTACTTTGATGCTACGATTTGTTAAAAGTAGTTGCAAAGGTGGGAAAAATATGAATAATCAAATTAAAGAGAGAAATTCTCATGTAGAAATTCATCAGAGAAATCATAATTGTCAGAGAAAGGCTTACTTAGACAATATCCGATGGCTTACGGTTGTCATTGTTGTGATTTATCACGTCATTTATATGTATAACGGGGTACAGCCCTTTGGAGTCCTGGGTGCCCTCCATGAAAATCAGTTACAGGACGGATTCCTGTATTTTGTGTATCCCTGGTTTATGGCCTTGTTGTTCGTGGTGTCCGGTATGAGTGCTAGATTTTTTCTGGAAAACCGGGGAACAGAGGGATATGTGAGGATAAAAACCAGGAAATTACTGGTTCCTTCTACCATAGGGTTGTTTGTTTTTCAGTGGATACTGGGCTACTTCAACATGCAGATAGGAGGAGGGGCCGGTGACTTCCAAGCAGTGCCTGCACCAATCTTTTATCTGATTATGGTTGTTTCGGGAACCGGACCACTGTGGTATATTCAGATGCTTTGGGTTTTCTCCCTGTTGCTGCTGCTTGTGCGGAAGGTGGAGAAGGACCGTCTGTGGAACCTGGGTGAAAAGACCCCTGTATGGTTGGTGGTATGCTTTGCGGTGGTAGTCTATGGGGCTGCCCAAGTGCTCAACACTCCCATCATCACAGTGTATCGTTTTGGTATCTATGGCTTTTGTTTCTTTGTGGGATATTTTGTGTTTTCTCACGAGGAAATCATAGACCGTCTGGGAAATATCTGGTGGCCGCTTGATGTGATTGCGATAGGGCTGGGAATTACATACACGGTGTTTTATTTTGGGGAAAATTATGCTACGGAACCAACCATCAACAATGTGCTAGCTTGTGTGTATTGTTGGATTGCCATCCTTGCAATTTTTGCAACCATGAAGAAATTCGGAGACAAAACCACTGCATTTACGGCCTGGATGAGCAGCAAATCCTGGGGGCTTTACATATTCCATTATCTGCCCTTGGCAGTTTGCGCCTTTTATCTAAATCAGTATGTGCCTGATTTGCCTGGTATTCTGGTTTATCTCTTTGTTGGAGTAAGCGCCTTTGTTGGTGCATATGTACTAAACGAAATAATCAGCCGCATCCCGGTACTTCGGTGGTGTGTTTTGGGAATAAAAAAGGAGAAGAAGAGTGTTTCAAGATAATCTGATTTCGCTGCGAAAGATACACGGATATTCACAGGATGAATTAGCAGAAAAAATAGGAGTTTCCAGACAAACTCTATCCAAGTATGAGACCGGAGAATCCTACCCTGATATTGAAAAGTGCAAGCTTCTTGCAGATATCTTTGGCACCACACTGGATGATTTGGTAAGCTATGACAGGAATGACAGTGAAAACTTTGGCCTGGATGTACCCCCAAAAGGTAAGCATATCTTCGGAATGGTCAAGGTGGGTGACAAGGGTCAAATTGTCATTCCGGCCAAAGCACGAAAGATTTTCGATATCAATCCGGGGGATAATCTACTGGTGCTGGGAGATGAAGGACAGGGGATTGCAATTATCAAGGAGAAGGGGCTGCTGGATTTGCTGCGGGCCGGCAGAAGATATCGCTCCGAAGCAGAGAAGTAGCATAGATAGATTCTTTGGAGAACTGGTTTGATTAGAGAGGTTGCACGGATTGATTTGTTGGAGAACTGGTTTGATTCGTGAAGTTGAATTGCTTAATTTCTAGTTGAACATACTGGGAATATATGGTAGAATGAGCCCATCGTGTGAGGGAGTAGCAGGCGTTACGCGTGACAAGTCAACATACTGATTATTCTAATCTGGCTTGTATTAAATTGCGAGACTCATGTATATCTGAAATATAGGCTATACATGGATCTTTACATAATGACACTTTGAACCAAGTATAGCTTTCGTTATACTTGGTCTTTTTATAGCCCGCAAATAAAACCAAGCGGCCGCGTAGCGGACATTTGGTTTTAAGCGGGCGTATACGAAATAAAATCAAAAGTCGCGAAGCGACGACTCTCACGAAGTGAGAGGATTTTATGAGTAAAAAGGAGCAAATAAAACCAAGCGGCCGCGTAGCGGACATTTGGTTTTAAGCGGGCGTATAC
>CAMAHO010000257.1 GCA_945834545.1 uncultured Lachnospiraceae bacterium
CTGATTCTTTGCAATGGCACACAGCCAGGTAGACACCTTGCAAGAGCCGTCAAACCGATGGCTGGACCTAATTGCCTGATAAAAGGTTTCCTGTGTCAGTTCTTCTGCCAGGTCCGGATTTGCAGTTTTGGCCAGCAGAAAACGATAGACCAAATCGGCATATTCCATATAGATTTTATCCATCGATTCCATGCTGCACCTCCCTCGCTTAAAATGTTTTCTATTGATTAATGTCATTAAAACAGGATTCGTTACTTGAAGAATAAATTATTTGTAACTATTCAGAGCCATGTAGATTTAGGAAATCAGACCAAATAAGCTTGCTTACAAAGGGCTGGTTTGATGAATTTATATGGCGAAATAACCACATGAGCAAAAGGTAAGCTGCGCAGCAGCGATTTTGCGAATGGGGGTGCTGAATAGTTACAATTATTTTTCACATATCGAAGATTATTTTCATATTACGTTTTATACGCTGAATGATTTAAAAAGAGTCTTCGGCAATAAACCGAAGACTCACATAGATTTAAAATGAATGGGGACAGGGGGGCATCGGGGACAGGTTCACTTGACCCCAGCTTAGAAATAATTGACTCCAGTATATACCATGGGGGTCAAGTGAACCTGTCTCCGTTGCCTCCTTCATTACATCTTATCCGGTGCTTCCATACCCAGAAGGTCGATACAGGTTAAGAGGACATCTCTGGTAAATATCAAAAGTGCAATCCAGGAGGCCTTCTTCTCAGCATCCTCCTCTGTCAAAATCTTTGTCTCGTGATAGAAACGATTAAATGCATTGGCAAGGTCATAGATAAACGCACAAACCTTATGCGGCGCTATATCTGTTGCCGCTGCTTCCATCATAGTGCCAAACTGCGCTAGCTGCATCATCAAATCTTTCTCCACCTCATTGCCGGCCTTTGAAAGCTTCAAGGACTCCAAGCTTTCGCCCTGTTCCTGATAGCGGCTCAAAATGGACTTAATACGAACAATGGTGTACAGGATATATGGGCCTGTATCTCCTTCAAAGGAGGTAAAGCGGTCAATATCAAAGACATAATCCTTGGATGCCTGATTGGACAAATCGCCATACAAAAGGGCTGCTACAGCAACCTGGTTAGCGGTCTTAACAGCCTCCTCCTGGGACATTTCCCGACCCTCTAATATCTTTGTATACATCTGCTTCTTGGTGTCACTGACAAGATTCTCCAGACGCATAACACCGCCTTCACGGGTCTTAAAGGGTTTGCCGTCAGGACCATTCATAGTGCCAAAGCCCAAAAACCGCAGCTTGGTATCCTCATTTACCAGTTTTGTCTTCCGTGCGCAGCGGAAGACCTGCTCAAAGTATAAATCCTGGCGCTTGTCAACCACATAGATCATCTCATCCGGCTGGTAAAGCTTCATACGCTCCATAATCGTAGCCAGATCAGTAGTATTATATAAGGAAGCTCCATCAGACTTTAATATCATACAAGGCGGAACCTCTTTGGTATCGGTTTCCTCTTTAACATCCACCACCAGGGCTCCCTCGCTAATGTAGGCATAGCCTCCATCCTTCATATACTGCACCATTCCGGGAATCAGCTCCTGCACATCGCTCTCGCCCTTCCAGAGGTCAAACTCGACATTGAGGCTTCCGTAATTCTTCTTCAAATCCGGCACAGACACATTCATAATCTGCTTCCATAAGGCACGATAGCCCCGTACTCCGATTTGAAGCTTATAGGTGGCCTCCATAGCCTTTGCACGATAGTTCTCATCTGTCTTGGACTTTGCACTGGCAGTGGGATACATTTCTGCGAACTCAGCCATGGTAAAGGGTGCTTCCTCAGGATATTCGCCGGTGTAGGTTTCATCAAAGTACACCAAATCAGGCTGCCTCTCCTGAAGCTCAGTCATAACCAGTCCCATTTGCAGACCCCAGTCACCCATATGCACATCGCCTATCACCTTATGCCCGGCGTAGCGAAGGATTCGCTTGATGCTCTCACCGATAACAGCTGAGCGCAAATGTCCTACGTGAAGAGGCTTTGCCACATTCGCTCCGCCGTAATCAATAATAATTGTCTTTTCCTTCTCAGGCTTTTCTAAACCGAATTTGTCTGTCTGAGCCATCTCCTGCAGATAACCTGCCAGGAACTCCTCCGAGATACGCAGATTTAAAAATCCCGGTGCAACTGCAGTTGCTTCCTTAAAAATCGTGCTGTCTGCCAGCTTAGCCGCAACCTCATTGGCAATCATAATCGGTGCCTTTTTATATACCTTTGCTCCTGCCATTGCACCATTGCACTGGTACTCACATAAATCAGGGCGGTTGGAAATGCCCACTTTCCCTAATTCCTTATCATAGCCTGCCGCCTCAAACGCAGCCTGCATCTCTTCTGTCAATAGCTCCAGAATTTTTTTCATACTTTTTCCACTCTTTCTGTATATATTTCCACTAATATTTCAAGAATCTCACAAACTTACAAAGTATTGTAAACTACTTTTGTTCTTTATGCAACGATTCTTCCTTAGAA
>CAMAHO010000258.1 GCA_945834545.1 uncultured Lachnospiraceae bacterium
AGACAGTGAGCAGAATGTAGCATCTGTTTGTCAGCGAAAACTAAAAAACCCTCCGACAAATACATTTCTTTTTATAATATACTAGCATACTACCTGCATCTTTACTATAAACCTCAGCATTTCTGCAGAGAAACACTTCTGCAATTCTACAGAGAAACCGGCTGCCATTTGTCCTCCGGCAAAATCTGATTCATAGTAACCAAAAACTCGCTAAAGTCCATAGGCTTTCCAAGGAACGCATCAAAGCCCTGGGCAATAAGGGATTCTGCAACCCCCTCAATAACATTGGCCGTGAGTGCAACAATCTTTTGAGAAGAACCAAACTCATAACCGGCTAGGCCTCGTATTAACTGCATAGCCTCTATTCCATCCATCTCCGGCATCATCTGATCCATCAGCACCACATCATAGGCCGTCTTTCTACATTTTTCGATGGCTTCTCTGCCGGAGCTTGCTACATCACTGGAGATATTATGGGATTTTAACAATAAAGAAGTAATTCTCAAATTCACTTCGTTGTCATCCACAATTAAGAAGTGCAGATTATTCGCCACCTTGAAATTCGCCGGCGTAATTGTGGCTTTGTTCTCTGCCACATTGTCAATATCTGTTAACAGCATAATCGGATTGTCATCCACAATCTTTTCCGTAAGGATAACTGTAAACACGCTTCCTGCATCTACAATGCTTTCTACAGAAATCGTACCTCCCATAAGCTCAACCAGACCTTTGGTAATGGAAAGGCCCAGTCCCGTTCCCTCTGTCTTGCTGTTTAAGGCGGAATCCAGACGTCTGAATTTGTCAAACACACCGGGCAGGTCCTCTTTCTTTATGCCAATGCCGGAGTCCGAAACCTTATATTCTATGGTACAGCTATCGTTCTCTCGCCCTACCAGCTTTGCCTGGAAATGCACATGACCTTTATTGGTATATTTTACCGCATTGCTTAACAGATTGAGCAGAATCTCCCGCACCTTATCCTTGTCTCCGTGAAGCCCATTGGGAATCCCGGAATCAATAGAAACCTGGAAGTCCAACCCTTTTTTGTTGGCCTGAACCTTCGTTATCATCTCCACATCACGGTAGATGCGTGCAGGCTTGTAGTCTGTATAGTGCAACTCCTGTTTTCCCAGCTCAATCTTGGAGATATCCAAAATCTCATTGATAATGGAAAGCAGCACCTCACCGGAATGCTTGATCTCAGAAAAATAACTCTGCGCCTGAGGGTCTAGTTTTTCTGAAAGGGCCAATTGGGAATAGCCAAGTATTGCATTCATGGGCGTACGGATTTCGTGAGACATATTAGCTAGGAATAAGCTCTTTGACATATTCGCCGAGTCAGCGGCAAGCTTTGCCTGCTGTAGCTTCTGGATTACCATTTCGTGCTCTGTCAAATCGTTCACTAGCAGAATATATCCGATAACATCCTTGTATTTTGTCTTAATCTTGCTGATGGCAATTTCGCAGGAGGTCTGATTCGCCCAAGCAACTGCCTTTACAACCTTTGTCTTCCCTTCAAAATCAAACACACTGTCATCCGTATCAAACAGGGTATCTATATGACTGCCATACAGATGACTGGAAAATGCTTCTTTGCCAAACAGAGAGGCTGCAGCGTCATTGGCAATCTCCAGGCGAAAATCTGTATTGAAAACCAAAACCGGCGTACCTAGAGAGTAATAGACATATTCGGACATGTTTGCCACTGTGATTTTAAAGCTGTACATCTCATGAATGGCGTACCAGAACACACACACGCCCCAGAAATGGGTAATGGCACTTCCGGGAAAGGCCACCATACCAAAGGAGGGCATAATCATATCCGTGACGGCACCAATCCAGATAAGCAGCTCTACAACCAAAAATCTCTTGCTGGCAATCCGCACCTGACGTAGGGTATGATGCCTTATAATATAAATGGTGACAAGCAAAATATTTACCGATACAATCGTAAAGTAGGTAGAATAAATAAAGTTGATCCAGTTGCGGGTAAAATAGAAGGTTGTCCCTATCTCATTATGGACGAAAATGGCCTGACCCGGTGTTAAATACAGGAGAAAGACTATCACTCCGGAATATGCAATCAGATTGATTACCCTTTGAACCGACTTAGGCAGCTCCGACAGCACACACATTATTTTCTGTATGCTCATCATAAACATAAAGGTACCCACGATACCAAAGGTTCTCCAGTTATTGGCATAGGTATCATTTGATTGAAGTGACATCATACCCATACCGATACTCCAGATGGCACTGGACAAGGTGATCCAGTAGATCAGATAATTCATAGAGTCCTTCGGCTTTGTATCCCGGAAAAACCTCACAGTATAGTTAACGGCCATAGTTGCATTGACGCAGAACATAAATGCAATGACAAGCTGTGGAACGGTGTACATATTTCGTTCCTCCTCTTTCGTAAAGTATAGTAATACTCCTATATTAGAATTGGTTATATATATGATATTAGGGTCAAAAGTCCCTTATTATGATACCTACGGATTGTTTCGCAC